>JBOFIQ010000123.1:0-3653 GCA_051650245.1 Propionibacteriaceae bacterium
AGCCGTTGAGGACCTTCAACAACAGCGAGCGATGCGGGTGGAGCGCAGCTTCAGCTTCGGTGATCTTGCCCTCATCCATCAGCGACTGAACCCAGCTGTGGTCATGGGTGATACGGATGAGCTCGCCGTCGCGGAAACGATAGCCGCGTGAATCGCCGATATGGATGATGCCAAGCTGGGAGCCGTCGAAGAGCGCACCACAGACCGTAGTGCCCATGCCTTTGAGATCAGGATTGTCATTGACGAGGTCAAGGATGACATCGTTAGCGTCGTCCAGGCCTGCGGAGAGGACGTCGAGCATGGCTTCCCCGGTGTAGTTGCCGTCGCAACCGGAGAGGGTCTGTGTCGCGACAGTGCTGGCTAGGTCGCCAGCGGCGGCGCCACCCATGCCGTCGCAAACCAACAACATGGTGGGGGAGATGTAACCGGAGTCTTGGTTATTTTTGCGGACGAGGCCGATCTCAGAATGTGCAGCGATAGCGAGATACATCAGGGAATCAACCTCATTGCGGTGTGGCCAATACGTAGTTCGTCAGCGGTGCCGAGTGCGGTCGGCTGGGTGATGCGCACCCCGTTGATGTAACTGCCATTGGTGCTGGAATGGTCTTCTACGTAGTAACCGCCGTTGCCGTCGGCAGCTACTGTCGCGTGCCGGGTTGAGGCATAGTCATCATCGAGAACGAACATGGAGCTTGCGTCACGGCCGATAGTGATGGGCTTGGTGAGCGGGAACTCCAGGCCTTGCTGACGCCCCTCCGTTACCCGCAGGATGCGTGGCGCACCCTTCTTTGGGTGCTTTGTTTTGGCGCGCGACGGCGTAGGTATCCCTTGCTCGCGGGCTTCGCTGGTGGGCGCTTTGATGTCGGTGCGGATAGCTCGTGCGACGATCAGCACGAATAGCCACAGCAGGATGAGAAAGCCGATCTTGAGAGCGGCAATAGCGAGGGTGCTCATGCGGTGGGGCGATGCACCAGCATCCGAGTTGAGCCGACTTCGATGCGGGAGCCGTCGGTGAGGGTTGCCCGCTCAACTTTCTGCCCATTGACCGAGATGCCATTGGTGCTTCCCAGATCAACAACTTCGATGACTTGATTGGGGCCTTCGCCGATCACGATGATTTCGGCGTGACGACGGCTGATACCGGGATCATTGATGCGGAGTTCAGCCTCTGCGCCTCGGCCAATAACAAGGCCAGGGGCAACGAGTGGGTGGCGGATGCCATTGACTTCGAGAACGAGGTCATTGTGCTTTTGCTGAATACGCGGGTTCGCTGGAGCAGTATCTTTGACGGCAGCAACGGCCTGGCAGGTGACGCTGAACTTGCCGGTAGGAAGATCCTCGCGGATGTACTTGATACCGATAGGGCCGTTGAAAACGTAGCTGCGCTGAGTCGCGTACTCCCGCAGTTCAGGGATGATCTCGCTGTTGAGCGACTTGGTGTACGGGAACAGCCGTTCATAGTCGTGGGCCGACAGGCCGATCACGAACTCGTTAGGAACGAGGCGCTTGTCGCGCGAAAGCAGACGTGCTTCGCGGTCGAGCTCCTTCTCGATCCGTGAAGTGATTTCGACGGGCTGAACATCGCCCCGGAATGCGCGCGCGAAAACACCGTTAACGGCGCCGTCGATTTTGCGCTCGACCTTGTCAAAGAAGCCCATGCCACTCTCCCTTCTCTGCTGATCTTATTCGGTAATCGCGGTGGAACGTAGCGTCTTGGGGGTCGAGTCGCGAATGTGGTAGCCTTTCATCCTGCCTTGTTAGGTGACTAACAAGCTCGCGCGAGTGGCGGAACGGCAGACGCGCACGGTTCAGGTCCGTGTGCCCGAAAGGGCGTGGAGGTTCAAATCCTCTTTCGCGCACAAGAAGAATGAGTGGCTCCGGCAAGGTGAAACACCTAGCCGGAGCCACTTTCTGCGTGCCAGTGGAAGATAGCTCAACCCAAACCCGACATAGAAGCGGTGTTGAGTGGCGAGTTAGCGCCGTCCTCGGGGCAAACTCGCCACTCTTTGTAGGCAATTGCTATCGGCTGCGGCGTCCGGCTGACCGGGAGAACCCGGCTGCGCCTTTCGTGCTACCAGCAGCCGCAACACCACGAGGACTGCTGGCTTTGCGGCTAGCCGATTTTGGTGATTTCCCAGTGCCAGCAGACGTCGTTGGTTTGGCTCCCTTGCCAGCGCCGGAGGCCTTACCTCGCGACGTTGCGCGTCCAGAGGATGGGTTCCGCGCGGCTCCCGACTTATGTGGACGCTGTGGCTGCGCGGCCGGTTTATCAGGGTAAGCGGCTTTCTCTGCCTCGGCTGGGCTGAGGAACGAGCGCTCGCCGGGAGCAACGGCCGCAAGCCCTGCCTGATCGCCAGCATGAGCAGTCGGATGGATCTTGGCAGCCCGCATCAGCGCACGAACCTCTTGGCGCTGCTCCGGCGTTACCAAGGTCACCACTGTGCCTTCCTTGCCTGCGCGAGCCGTGCGGCCAGAGCGGTGCAGGTAAGCCTTGTGCTCAGTCGGCGGGTCAGCGTGAACGACGAGTTCGACGTCGTCAACGTGAATGCCACGAGCCGCAATATCGGTAGCGACAAGGGTCGTGACGCGGCCCGAATGGAACGCGTCCAAGTTACGGGTACGGGCGTTTTGGGCCAGGTTGCCATGCAACTCAACTGCAGGAATGCCCTGCATGAGGAGAGATTTTGCGAGCTTTTTTGCACCGTATTTGGTGCGAGTAAAGAAGATGGTGCGTCCAGGTGCGGCTGCCAGGTCGAGCAGAACTGCGCCCTTATCCTTCGCGCCAACTTCAATAATGTGGTGTTCCATCGTGGAGACAGGAGACTCAGCAGAATCAGCCTCATGGACAACGGGATTATGGAGGTAGCGTTCGACGATGACCCCGATGCCGTTATCAAGGGTTGCAGAGAACAACATGCGCTGGCCCTTGGTGGGAGTCTTATCCAAGATGCGCTTCACCATGGGCAAGAATCCCATGTCAGCCATATGGTCAGCTTCGTCGAGAACCGTAACCTCGACGTCGTCGAGCGATACTGCCCTCTGCCCCATGAGGTCGAGAAGACGCCCAGGGCAGGCCACGAGAATATCGACGCCACTGGCTAACGCCCGCACCTGCGGATTCTGCTTAACCCCGCCAAAGATAGTCAGGTGGCTGAGCCGTTCAGTTGCGGCAAGCTCGACCAGCGACTCTTCGATCTGGCTTGCCAGTTCACGGGTCGGGGCCAAGATCAGCGCGCGGGGGCGCTTGGGAACAGGGCGACGTCGGTCAGCGCCAAGGCGGGCAACGACGGGTAAAAGGAAGGCAAATGTTTTGCCAGAACCAGTACGTCCACGACCTAGAACATCCTTGCCAGCAAAGGAATCTGGCAGTGTTGCGGTCTGGATTGGGGTTGGAGTGTCGATGCCTTGGGCGGCAAGGACGTCAATGAGGCCCTGGGGTACACCCAGGGTGGAGAAAGAAGACAAATGAAAACCCTTGAATCGGCGTCTTGCGCTTTGCGCTCAGCTTGATCCGCCCAGATGGCGGTGCGGCGCAGCCAGCGGGGCTAGTCCCCCGATCACCGATGGTTCGCTGCAAGACTGTGCGAACCAACCGTACAAGTTTACCTTAAAAAGTGACGCACCTATTGTGCAGCGATCTTAAGAGTGGCGGG
>JBOFIQ010000124.1:0-4797 GCA_051650245.1 Propionibacteriaceae bacterium
TAAGTAATAAGGAACCGACACCATGAGCAGTACTCAGTCCCAGGCAGCAGCCCCACGCAAGCGTGGATTCGCCGCGCGTTCGGTGGGCCACTTCTTCGCCAACAATGGAGCCCTCGTCGGCCTCATCGTGTTGTGCGCCGCTCTCGCATTGGCCACGCCGGTGTTCTTCAGCGGTGCCAACGTGCTTAATATCGGCATCCAGGCTGCAACGACGGCGATCTTGGCCTTCGGCATGACGTTCGTGATCGTCGCTGCCGGCATTGATCTATCCGTTGGCTCGCTGGCCGCAATTGCTGGCATGGTGGCGGCTTATACCTTCACCCAGATGGGGCTCCCCGGATGGCTGTCACTGATCCTTGGCTTGCTGACCGGTCTGGCGCTGGGCCTCGTCAACGGTTTGGCCAATGCTTACTTGCGTCTGCCCAGCTTCATTGCAACCTTGGCGATGTTGTCGATTGCGCGTGGTCTGACCTTGGTGATCTCTGACGGACAGCCGATTGCTACTCCGGATTCGGTGAACTTCCTCGGTGAGTGGGTGGGCCCGGTTCCGGTGCCGATCATCGTCACCATTATCGCGGGTCTCATCGCCGCGTTCATTCTCAACCGCACCGCGTTGGGCCGCTCGATGTATGCCGTTGGCGGCAATATCGAAGCTGCACGACTCTCGGGTATTCCGGTCAAGAAGGTCCAGGTTGCGGTGTTTGCGCTCTCGGGTGTGTTCGCTGCTCTTGCTGGTTTGGTTCTTGCGGGTCGTCTCTCCACCGCCGCACCGCAGGCTGCGAGTGGTTATGAGCTCGACGCTATCGCCGCAGTTGTGATCGGTGGCGCCTCTTTGTCCGGTGGCGTTGGCAAGATCTCGGGCACCGTCATTGGTGCGCTGTTGCTGGCTGTTATCCGTAATGGTCTCAACATTCTCAATGTTTCCTCTTTCTGGCAGCAGGTTGTCATCGGTCTCGTGATCGCTGTCGCCGTCTGCATCGATGTGCTACGCCGCAATGAGGCAGCGCACTAATAACTGAAAGTCCTTCAAAAACACTAGAAAGGTGACACTTATGTCGAAGGAAATTTCCCGCCGCGGATTCTTGGTGGGCGTGGGCGTAGGCGCTGGTGCTCTTGCTCTTGCTGCGTGCAGCTCTAAGAGTGGCGACTCTAACGGTGGTGCCGCCGATGGCATCAAGATCACGTTGGCGATCTCGACGCTTAACAACCCGTTCTTCGTCCAGCTCCGCGACGGCGCTCAGGAAGAAGCTAAGGCCCAGGGCGTCTCACTGACCATCTCGGATGCGCAGAACGACTCCGCGACCCAGCTCAACCAGCTCTCCAACGCCAAGGCTGGCGGTGCGCAGGCCGTTATCGTCAACCCGGTTGATTCCAAGGCCGTTGGCTCTGGCGTTAAGGCTCTCAATGGGAGCAAGACTCCGGTGATCGCCGTTGACCGTGGCGTCGAAGGCGCCGACGTATCCTCGTTCATCGCGTCGGACAACGTCGCCGGTGGCCGTCAGGCTGGCGAAGCCCTGGGCAAGGCCATCAACAACTCGGGCAAGGTTATCCACCTGCAGGGCAAGCCGGGCACCTCGGCCTCCAACGACCGTGGCAAGGGCTTCACCGATGTCATGGCAACGATCTCGGGCATCGAGGTTGTGGCCAAGCAGACTGCAAACTTCGACCGTGCTGAGGCCCTCAATGTTGTCTCGAACCTCATGCAGGCCCACCCCGACGTGACCGCGATCTTCGCTGAGAACGACGAGATGGCTATGGGTGCGATCAAGGCGCTTGGTGGCAAAGCGGGCAAGGATGTCAAGGTCTTTGGATTTGACGGGACAGATGACGGGCTCAAGGCCATCGAGGCCGGTACCCTCGCAGGCAGCATTGCCCAGCAGCCCAAGGAACTGGGCAAGCTTGCCATTCAGCAGGCGCTCAAGGCCATCAAGGGTTCTGCTGACAAGGAAGTTCCGGTCGCGGTGAAGGTCGTGACCAAGGAGAACGTCAGCGAGTTCACCAAGTGAGCACTGTCGTCGTCGGGTCGGTGAACGCGGATCTCAATATCCGCGTCCACCGGTTTCCCGGGCCGGGCGAAACCCTGCTGGGAACCTCCGGCGACGTGCAGCCTGGCGGCAAGGGCGCGAACCAAGCCCTTGCGGCCAAGCTAGCTGGTGCTACTGACGTCACGATGATTGGGTGTATCGGCGACGATGCTATGGCAGCTCCGGCTATCCGGTTGCTGGCAGAGTGCGGCGTCGATCTGACTCATGTTGCGACGGTGCCGGGCCCAACGGGCCTTGCCGTCGTCAGCGTTGATGATTCCAGCGAGAACACCATCGTGGTTATTCCTGGTGCTAATGCCGCGGTAACCCCGCAGTATGTGGCCAGTAAGCACGAGGTGCTCGCGGATGCTGACATCGTGATCGTTCAGGGAGAGGTTCCCGTTGCTGCCATTGATGCAGCACTTAGTGCCGCGCAAGGGCGAGTAATTGTGAATCTAGCTCCCGTTGTTGAGCTATCAGCGACGGCATTACGTCGCGCTGATCCGCTTGTGGTCAATGAGCATGAAGCTGCTGCTGCGCTTGGTCTTTTGACGGGCCAGCAGACCGCTGCACCCACAACACCAGCTCAGGAGCAGGAGCTCGTCGAACAGATCATGGCAGCAGGAGTTCGTGCTGTCGTGATGACTGTCGGATCGCGGGGGTGCTGGATTGCTGACGGCGAGGGAGTTCGCCAGTTACCAGCATTGAAGGTTGAAGCTGTCGATACGGTCGGAGCAGGGGATGCTTTTGTTGGTGCTCTAGCTGCCGAATTGGCGCAGGGCAAGACCGTGTCGCAAGCAGCAACGTTCGCTACGCGATTTGCAGCGGCATCAGTACAGAAGTTCGGAGCGCAGGAATCATACCCGCGCGATCTGAGTGCGCTTGCGGAGGTGACAACATGCTAAAGCGTGGCATTCTCAATCCACAGCTCGCGGGGGAGCTGGCTCGATTGGGGCATACCCACACCGTTGTTATTGCGGATTGTGGGCTGCCGCTACCGCGTCATGGCGTCGTTGTCGATCTCAGCTTGTGTCGAGGGGTTCCGACATTTGTGCAGGTGCTTGATGCAGTGCTCGATCAGATCGTGATTGAAGGCGCGACAGTAGCAACACAAGCACAAGGAACTGTCGTCGAAGAATGGGTTAATGCCCGTATCGGCGAGGTGAATTGTGCCGCTATTGACCATGAGGAGTTGAAGCGTCAGGTTCAAGACGCGACACTCATCATTCGCACGGGTGAAGATACGGCCTATGCCAATGTCATCTTGACCTGTTCAGTGCCATTCTGATCGTTACTCGATAGCAGAAATGCCCCTGCAGCTTTCGTCTTTGACACAAGCTGCAGGGGCACTGTCTACCCATGGTGCGGGTCTAAACGTCAGAGAAATATCGCGCCATAGTGGCGTAATACTGCGATACAGGGGAGGATGTACCGGTGAATCATTCACTGCCCAGCATCAGCCTCATTGTGCCGATCTATAACGTCGAGCAGTATCTCGCACGATGCTTGGACTCAATTTTGGCTCAGGATTACCCCAATCTAGAGGTGATCTTGGTCAATGATGGTTCCCCAGATAGTAGTGCGCAGATCATCGTTGACTATGACGCAGCTCATCCGGGACGTTTCCGGGTACATACACAAGAAAATCAGGGTTTAGGTGCTGCCCGAAATAACGGTGTAGTTCTTGCGACGGGGGAGTTCGTCGCATTTATGGATTCTGATGACTGGATTGAACCACGTTTCATTAGCGATCTTGCGCAAGCCGCGGTAACACACAATGCCGATATTGCGGTCTGTAGTAACTACTGCGATTTCGAGCGTGGTCCGTGTTTGCGATATCCCTTCCTGACTCACCACGCAGTGATGACGGGGGAGCAAGCAGCTAAGCGTAGTTTTGATCTACTCACCATGCCTGTCGTGGCATGGAACAAGCTCTACCGTAAGTCGCTTTTTACTGACAACGACATTGCTTATCCATCGATCTATTACGAAGATATTGCGACGACTGGACGGCTTTTGGCGAAGGCCGATCGTGTTGCGGTGGTGCGTAAACCGCTCTATCACTACTGCTATCGTGCTACCGGTATCACTGGTCGGTTCTCGCAGCGCAATATCGATAGCTATCTGAGTGCTATCAGTATTTTGCGCGACTTCCTCTACCGCGAGGGCTTGTGGGATTCCTGGCAAGGTGAATATCAACGCTTCCTCAAGCGGGCGCGAGTGCACATGCATATCTCGACGTATTTTCAAGATAAGACCATCGGCTTGCGTGCTAAACATCAACGGATGGTGGTGGTTCGTCACGATCTGAAAGAACTTGCGCTACCGCCACAGGCGCAGCAAATGAGTGCATAGAGTCCCTCGTAGTTTCAGTAGCTGGTATTTGGGTCTATCCAGCAGGTGCTGTAAGGACTACCCTGAGCAACGGTAGCGAGGTTCGAGTAATCACGGCGCATGGCATCGTGATACTCCTCAGGAAAGGAAACCTATGCACGAGAATCCGGTTGTGGCCGATAGCCCAGCTTCTCGCTCAGTAGCCGCTGGCGTGGATCGAAAGTTCTTTGGCCACCCCCAGGGCTTATCTACTCTCTTTAACGTCGAGATGTGGGAACGTTTCTCCTTCTACGGCATGAAAGCGATCCTTGCGTACTACATTTACGCAACGATCCAAGATGGCGGTCTTGGTTTTACCAAGGCCAACGCGGCGATCATCGTCGCAACCTATGGCGCAGCGGTCTACCTGCTGGCAGTCGTGGGTGGCTGGCTTGCTGAC
>JBOFIQ010000125.1:0-8075 GCA_051650245.1 Propionibacteriaceae bacterium
GGTCTTCTCCACGCAGGCTTCTTACTCTGCACCGCTGATCCTCCTAGCCCAGAACCGGCAAGAGGCCCGCGACCGAGTCGCATTTGATGAAGATCGACGGGTTGCTGCACAATCGCGTGCAGATATGGATTACATCGCCCGCGAGATCGCATCATTGCGTTTGACCGTATCTGATCTGGCAACCCGTGACTTCCTGCGCAGCGAGCTTCGTGACCTTCTCGAAGAGCTTCAGACTGAGACGGACTAGCACGATCTGAATTAGGTAGTAATAAGCCGGTATCCTTCAGTACATGGCCATTGATCGCGACGCCGTTTTCGCTGCTCTAGCAACCGTTCAGGATCCCGAGATCCACCGTCCTATCACCGAGATCGGCATGGTCGATTCCGTGGAACTCGACGGCGATAAAGTTTCCGTCACCATCTTGCTCACCATCTCAAGTTGTCCGATGAAGGACCGGTTGCGCACCGACGTCACTGCCGCCGTCATGACCGTTCCTGGCGTAGCCAGCGTCGATATCACGATGGGAACCATGACTGACGCTCAGCGTGCCGCGCTACGCGAGAAGATCCACGGCCCTGGACGCGAGATTCCCTTCGGCAAACCCACATGCAAGACGCGAGTGCTGGCAATTGCCTCAGGTAAGGGTGGCGTAGGTAAGTCCTCCGTGACAGTGAACCTTGCACTATCGCTTCTGGCGCGTGGCTTATCCGTCGGTATTCTCGACGCCGATATTTACGGACACTCCATTCCTGGCATTCTGGGTATTCCCGATGCCAAGCCCACTGGCGTTGAGGGCATGGTCATGCCGGTTCCGGTCTACGGGCTCAAGGTCATCAGCATGGGCATGCTCAAAGAACACCGCCAAGACATCGTTGCCTGGCGCGGGCCGATCCTTGATAAGGCGCTGGGCCAGCTCCTGACAGATGTGGCTTGGGGCGATCTTGATTTCCTCCTCATCGATCTCCCCCCGGGCACAGGTGATATCGCAATGAGCCTGGGTGGCAAGGTGCCTAGCGCGGAAATCATCGTCGTCACAACCCCGCAAGAAGCTGCTGCTGAGGTTGCTGAGCGCGCTGGGGCTATGGCTGCGCTGATGGAGCAGAAGGTCCTTGGTGTCGTCGAGAATATGTCGTACCTGGACTTCACCGCACCCGATACCGGCACGGTTTACCGTATTGATGTCTTTGGCTCTGGTGGCGGTAAGGCCACTGCCAAGGCCCTCACCAAGCGCTGTGGCTACACCGTCGATGTCTTGGGCACGCTCCCACTCGATCCCAAGCTGCGCGAAGGCGGCGATACGGGCGCCCCCATCGTCATGACTGATCTTGAAAGCCCTGTTGCTCAGGCTTTTGCTGAGCTTGCCGAGAAACTCGCAGTCCAGGGTAAGCCGCTGGCAGGTATCTCACTTGGGCTCACCCCAGCCCACTAACGTGCATGTTTTGTGTGGATCTTGTTCCGACTGCGGAACAAGATCCACACAAATGCTGAAGAACTACGTTGCTTCGTCGTCGAAACCTGGCGTTACTGCTTTCGTCTGACTCGGCGTTATCTCTGCAATATCTTCACGGACTGTTGCTGTCGCTTGCTGGACTGCACTACGCAGATCGACGACCTCATCACTAATAGCGCTGAAATCATCACCGAGAAGTGTGTCGCGCACGAAGGTCTTGGGATCAAGATGACGCAGATCAAGATCGGCGAACTCTGGGCCGAGCTGTTCACGCACTTTGTCTTGGGCGTTGTTGGCGATGCCGCGTAGGAAGTGAAAAATACGCGCTGCTTTACGGGCAAGATCGGGCAGTTTCTCGGGGCCAAAGATCACCAATGCCAGCACGATCAAGACAATGAATTCCCCCGCATTGATATCCATCAGCGGCATACCTCCAGCACAAATCGGCGCGGCATGAAACTCATCACAGCTAAAACTCTACCTGTTCGCTACGCTGGGAGTTGTGACTGAGCTTTCTGCGAACGCCCCGGCCCCGCAATCATGGGCCTTTTCTGAGAACTATGCCGTCGAGGCACCTGCTGCTGCGGCTGCGCGTCGTGCTGCTGAGCAGTTCGGCCTGGAACCGATCACGCAAGGTACGGCAGCATTCCTTACTGTCCTTGCCGCGGCATGCCAGGCTAAAGCTGTCGTCGAGATCGGGACCGGCACAGGTGTCTCCGGTCTTGCCTTGTTCCGTGGCATGACCCCTGACGGTGTGCTGACCTCCATCGGCACTGAACCCGAACAGCAAAATGATGCCCGCCAAATCTTCAAGGATGCCGGTATCCCCGCCCAGCGCTACCGGCTCATTGCCGGGCGAGCGCTCGACGTAATCCTGCCGAACTTGCGTGATGAGGCCTACGATCTAGTCTTCATCGACGGTGACAAGCTGGAGTCGGTTGAATACATCGCACAGGCGCTACGTCTGCTCAAGCCTGGTGGCACCTTCGTCCTCAACGATGCGCTCTGGTTCGATGCCGTAGCCAATCCGAGCAATGAAGAAGACGAGACCGTGATTCTGCGCGAGGCTCTTGCGAGTGTCGCAGAGAATGAGCAGGTGCTTCCGGCACTGCTGCCCATCGGCAACGGTTTGCTCGTCGCAGTCAAGCAGTAACCGCAGCAATTAAACGCATGCTGGGGTACTTCTGGAATGATCCAGAAGTACCCCAGCATGCGTTTATTTAGGGGTGGTGCGGAACAGTAATACCCTTGCCGACCACGGTGATACCTCCGGGCGAGACGGTGAAACCACGCGCCACATCGGCTTCATGGTTCACCCCGATCTCCACGCCATCAGGCACGATCACGTTCTTATCTAAGATGGCTCGCTTCACCACAGCATTACGCCCAACCCGAGCGCCGCTCATGATGATGGATTCCTCCACGCTGGCCCACTTCTCGATATTCACAGCCGGTGATAAGACGCTGCGGTCCACGTCGCCACCAGAGATGATGCAACCATTACCCACGATGGAATCCTCGGCATTACCACGTAAGACGAACTTTGCCCCTGGCAATTGCGGGGAGGAGGTGTAGATCGGCCACTGTGGGTTATACAGGTTGAACTCTGGGTCCACGCTCACCAGATCCATATGCGCCTCGTGATAGGCGTCAATAGTGCCAACGTCGCGCCAGTAGTTACGGTCCTTCTCACTAGCTCCAGGAACCGTGTTGTCGTAGAAGTCATAGACCTGTGCCTGCCCCTTCGCCACGAAGGCCGGGATAATATCGCCACCCATATCGTGGCGCGACACCGCTGAGTTTGCGTCGCTCATCAACATGTCGACGAGCGCTTTCGTCGAGAAGATGTAGTTACCCATGGAGGCGAAAGACACCTCCGGGTGGCCTGGGACGCAGGGCGGATCGGTAGGTTTCTCCAAGAACTGGGTAATGACGCTTTGCTCATTCGCGTCGATAATGCCAAAGGCCGACGCCTCATGACGTGGCACCCGAATACCAGCGACCGTACATTCCAGACCCGAGGCGATATGGCGATCCAACATCTGGCCAACATCCATGCGGTAAATGTTGTCGGCACCAAAGACAACGACGTACTCCGGGGAAAGGTCGGAGATGAGGTTGAGGGACTGGTAGATAGCGTCAGCGCTGCCTTGATACCAGCGCGGCCCCAAACGTTGCTGTGCCGGAACAGGCGTCACGAAGCTACCCAACATGGCCGACATGCGCCAGGTTACTGAGATATGGCGATCCAGCGAATGGGATTTGTACTGGGTCAGCACCGCCATCTTGGTCAGTTCAGAGTTAGCTAAGTTTGATAACACGAAATCGATAAGCCGGTAGCTACCTCCAAACGGCACCGCTGGCTTTGCTCGATCTGCCGTGAGCGGCATGAGCCGCTTGCCTTCGCCACCGGCGAGAACGATTGATAACACTGAAGGACGCGCCATGGCTCAAACCTATCCTGCCGCCACGGCGATTCGTTGATGTTTTGGTGAAGCTTTACCCATGCGTTACTCAAGTGTGCAAGTATCCAGCTATGCGCATCGCTTTACTTACTCGCGAGTACCCTCCTTTCATCTACGGTGGCGCTGGCGTTCACGTCGCTCAGCTCACTGGACACCTTCGTGATCATGTCGAGGTTGCAGTCCATGCGATGGGCGAGCCTCGCGATGGTGCACTAGCCCATGCCGAAGATTTCCCGCCCGAAGCCAACCCCGCATTGCGCGTTTTTGGAGCTGATTTGGCGATGGTTGCGGCCCTGGACCCGGCAACCGACGTCCTCCACTCGCACACCTGGTACGCCAACTTGGCTGGGCACCTTGGCCATCTCTACCTCGACAAACCCCATGTCGTATCGGCACATTCTCTAGAACCTGATCGCCCGTGGAAGGCTGAGCAACTCGCAGGTGGTTACCGCTTGTCGAGCTGGGCTGAGCGCACAGCCTATGCCGATGCTTCAGCCATCATCGCCGTCAGTGAAGGCATGAAGCAATCGATCCTGGCTGCCTACGATTTCCTCGACCCAGCCAAGATCCATGTCGTGCTCAACGGCATTGATACCGACCAGTTCTACCCCGTCACGGAAACTGATGTGCTGGAACGGCTCGGGGTAGATCTCACCAAGCCCTACCTTGCATTTGTCGGCCGGATCACTCGCCAAAAGGGGTTGATCCATCTTCTACACGCAGCAGAGTTACTTGATCCTGATACCCAGCTCGTGCTCTTGGCTGGTGCTCCCGATACCACGGAGATTGCCGATCAATTCAGCGAAGCCTTTGCCGCGTTACAAGCCACGCGTGGCGGCGGCGTGATCTGGGTGCCCGAGATGCTTCCTCGTGCGCAGGTACGCCAGGTGCTCTCCCATGCCACAGCTTTTGCTTGTCCCTCAATCTATGAACCACTCGGTATCGTCAATCTTGAGGCAATGGCATGCCAAACCGCCGTTGTTGCTTCTGCCGTGGGCGGGATTCCTGAGGTTGTTGTCGATGGTTCAACCGGCATTCTGGTGCCATATGACCCTGCTCGCGCCGATGACCCAGCATTCATCGCGGAGTTTGAACGCAGTTTTGCCCACGCCATCAATTCCCTCACCGCTGACCCGCAACGAGCCGCAGCCATGGGAAGAGCCGGACGCCAACGTTGTATCGAGACCTTTAGCTGGGCAACCATCGCACGCCAGACAGTTGACGTTTATCACGCGGCCCAAGATGAATACTCCCGGCGCTAGCACACACCTAACAACAGCAAAGGACCCCGGAATACCGGGGTCCTTTGAAGACTTATCGTCACGGTTTAACCGACGACGCCCTTGAGCTCATCGAGGAGTGCCGTGGCCTCCGTCGCGTTCATCTCAACGACGAGACGACCGCCGCCATCGACCGGGACGCGCATGATGATGCCTCGGCCTTCCTTCGTGACCTCCATGGGGCCCTCACCAGTACGCGGCTTCATTGCTGCCATCGAGCAACCTCTTCCTTCCGAGCGTGTGTATCTCTATTATCCCGCATCGACAGTGCAGTCTGACGAGTTCTTCGGCTTAGACTCGGCGATAACCGGACTAATCGGCTCCTCAGACAGCACTAGAGGATCTCCATCAATACTATCCTGGCTAGGTATTTTGTCCAAAGAATCCGACTCTGCAGCAATAGTTTCAGCTGTGACCAAATTCTTAGATTCCGAAAGCGTCTCTAGCTCGCTCGCAAGCCGTTCGAGCACGGCATCGACTTGGGCCATGTCGTACCCACGCACAGTGACGCCGAAGGTCAGCTTGCGCAGATCGTCGGGCGTCAGCGCCGTCGCAGGCAAGGTCGGAGCGTAGGTATCGTCATCGGGCTTGGGTAATTCACCGAGCTTGCCGGTTGCGGCAAGGGCAGCGAGGCCAAAAATGAGCACTGCGACAGCAGCAATAATCCACGGCATGAGTTCTATTGTGTCACGCTCACGATTCTGGTTGCTCTGCGTGAACATTATCGGCAGCACGCTTGGCGCGCATGATCTCAATCACCTCATCACTATCGTCGGTGATCGTGATCAGATCGAGATCGCCTGGGCTGATATAGCCCGCAGATAGCACGCTGTCACGCAGCCAGGTGCTCAGACCGTTCCAGTACGACGAGCCAAAAAGAACCACCGGGAACTGTGGCATCTTGCCAGTTTGGGCCAAGGTGACAGCCTCAAAAAGTTCATCAAGGGTGCCAACCCCGCCTGGAAGTACGACGAAACCTTGCGAGTACTTCAAGAACATCACCTTGCGAGTGAAGAAATACCGAAAGTTGATCCCCAAATTGACGTAACTATTGAGCGACGACTCGAAGGGCAACTCAATGCCGAGGCCCACGGAGGTCCCATTAGCTTCAAAAGCACCCTTATTCGCAGCCTCCATCGCACCAGGGCCGCCCCCTGTCACGACGGCAAATCCGGCCTCGACCAGTTTCCGCCCTAGTTCCACGCCAGCGGCATAGTCAGCACTATCACGCGCAGTACGCGCTGAGCCGAAAACGCTGATGGCGTTCCCCAGCTCTGCCAGGGTGCCGAACCCCTCAACGAACTCTGCTTGAATCCGTAAGACGCGCCAGGGGTCTTGGTGGACCCAATCTGCTCCCCCACGCCCATCGAGCAGGCGCTGATCCATTGTGGTGGCCTGGATCTGATCGCGGCGGCGAAGGACCGGGCCTTGGCGTTGTTGATTCTCAGTCACACCACAACACTCTCACAGTCGGCGGCGATTGCCGCGTAGTCCCGCTACGATCAGATCATGTCTGGTGAGAATAATCAGCCGCTGCGAACCTTGGTCGATGATCTATTCGGCACTTCCACGCAGCCAAAGTATGGACGTCGTAGGGCGCTCTCCGCTGCTGCCGTACTGACATCTTTCGCTGTTCTCATCACCATCATTGCCTGGGCATTTGCCCCCCATAAGCCAGCAACGCCACCGTTACCTACCCAAAACTGCCTCGCCCAGACTGCGGCAGGAAATCTCAGCCTTAGCCACGAACAACTTGGTATCGCAGCCATCGTCGCTGGCGTGGCCATTCGTGAGGGCCTAGGCGAACGAGGAGCAGCCATCGGTTTGGCGACGGCCTGGCAAGAGTCGTCACTGCGCAACCTTGACTACGGCGATCGTGATTCACTTGGGGTATTTCAGCAACGTAGCAGCCAAGGATGGGGTACGCCAGAACAGATCCGCGACCCCTACTACGCGACGCTGACGTTCTATGAAGCGATGCAGCAACTTACCCAGTGGGAATCAGGCGATATCAATGACATCGCTCAAACCGTGCAGCGCTCTGGGGTGCCTGATGGCTACCGCAAACACGTCGAGAATGCGACAGGGCTAGCCCAGGTTCTTGCCGGACAAACTCCGGCAGCTATCACCTGTATTAGCCGCTCAACCGCTCCTAGCTCTGCCGACGTGCTCCTGTCAGCAGCATTAAAAACCTATAGCGTTCAAGGGACCGCAGCGGGCCAGCAGGTGACCTTCCAAGCAGCAACCGTGCCGCAGGCCTGGCAGCTTGCCTATCTCGCCTTAGGCCACAGCGACGCCGCTGGAGTAGTCAGCATTGAGGTTGGCCCCCAGCGCTACACCATAGGCACCACTACTGCTACTTCATGGACTGCTGACGGTAGCGCCGCCCCAACTACAGTTATTGTTACTTTGCGTTAGTGAAAAGACGGGCTAGAACTTCCGTTATATGAGCTTCCTTCTGCGGTTGGCAACGAATATGCAACTCCATCAATAATCACCGTCCACCCTCGTTCCAGAACAATAGGGACGAAATCTTCTGTACGTAATCGCGCAAAAACTTCAGGATAAGATCCTTCTACTGCAAGAGTACGTGCCACCGAATTCCATATGATCGGGTTGCCGCGCGCCCAAACCAAGCGACGGTCATCGCCGCGCTCAGCAATAACGACATTGGGATCAATACGCAAGGTATAGGCTAACGGAGATGACCAGTGCCGCCCCCATGGAAACTTATCATGAAAAATAAGCTTGATCGGCAACGTAAAAGCTACGACGAAAAAGACAAGGAAATTAGCAATGCTCCAATTATCTGGCATATCGTCTATACACAACGCAACAATAACCCATGCTATACCAAAAAGCCATAATAAAAATAGCCA
>JBOFIQ010000126.1:0-2885 GCA_051650245.1 Propionibacteriaceae bacterium
AAGATAACCAAGATAGAAATGGTCGAGGCCAGCAGAGCCACAAGGACTGGTACCGAGTTGCGCTTGACCAGATCAACGGGGGACACCTCTCCAACCAAGGCAACCGCGATAATCACGGCGCTAATGGGGGAGAGTAGACGGCCCAGTGAGCCAGCATTCTGCATCATGAGCAAGGTGGTGACCGGAACCAAGCCAACTGACGCGGCAAAAGTCGGGATCAGCGGGGTGAAAGCGGTCATTGACGCAACACTGGAACCCATGACGATGCTGAGCACAACGATCAGCAAGGAAACACCGATCATGATGACAGAGGGCGAGATGCTGGTGCCCTTGAGCCAGTTGGCTAGCTGCGTCACAACGCCCAGGGAGGTGATACCGATGGCGAAGATCTGGCCAGCAGCGATCAAGGTGACGGTATTGGCGAACTGAGTGCCCATGGCCTTGAAGAAGACCTTGATGCTGTCAGAAACCTCGCGCACGTTGCGGGTGTGGATCAATTCGAAGACCATAGCGATAGCCAGACCGACGAACATGGCAACGTCTACACCCAACTTGATCGACTTGATGCCGTAGTCAGAGAAGACCATGAGCAAGACGATCGGGATAAAGGGGAGCAAGACGTAGTAGATCGGCCCCATATTGGCGATGGCCTTCTTGGCGTTCTCGGCACCAGCAACGGCGACAGTCTCAGTAACGACAAGAGCAGTGGCGGCTTCCTTGCGATCAAGATGCCACTGCCATAGCGCCATGGCGATTGCAGCGAAAGCGGCGCAGATGATGTAGACCGGAACCTGGTACTTCGCAAAGTACTCATTGACTGGCATCTTGACGGTCTTGGCAACTAACAGCGTCGTTGCTGAAGCAGGGCCGAAATCGAGAAGGTGACCACAGGCAACTGCTGATGCAGCGCCGAGCTTGCTGACGCCAAGGCTGGTCAGGATGGGGAAGACCACAACCATCATGAGCATGGCAAGGCCTGATGCGCTCGGAATGACCAGAGACATCGCCATATTAAGAACGAAGACGATGGCCATGACCACGTAAGGCCCCTTGAGTGCCTTGAGCGGTTTGAGGGCCAATTGCACCATCCGCGAGGAAGCGCCGATATGGTCCATGTACTTGGCAAAACCCATGCAGGCCATGATCTGGAGACCAAGATCAGACACATTCTTGATCAAGGTGGCATCGACCATGTTGAACAGGTCGAACCCGAACCAGCCGGTTTGGGATTCCTTCGGGACATTGTAGTGAACCAAGAAATGAGCACCGAGCATCATGAGCATGCCGAAGAACAGCAGCACTGTCTGAGCGCAATACTTTCTGATAATCAAGTACCCGGTGATAATCACGGCGAATAGAACTAAAGCAATATTCATAACCATGGCCGCCTTGCCATGCGCTGCAAGGGACCCGACCCAAGCGAAGCCACATTACCGGCGAAAGGAGCATGACTAGGCATTGCCCAATCTGTAAGACAATGCGAGATTTATGTGGACACTACGCCGTGCGGAAAACCTTGTGATTAGCTGCTTGCGCTCGTGGGCGTACCACGAGTCGTTCAACGACAACATGCGCGGGCAACATGGCTGCCCAGCGGATACATTCAGCAATATCCTCAGCCATCAACGGTGAATCGACGTTGGCATAGACCGCGTCTGCACGGGCTTGATCGCCACCGTAGCGAGTGAGGGAGAACTCCTCGGTATGGACCATGCCAGGTACGATCTCCACCACGCGAACGGGCTTGCCGTTGAGTTCTAGGCGGAGTGCATTGGCCATCATGCGTTCGGCGCTCTTAACACCGCAGTAGCCGCCAGCGCCCTCATAGGCGGTTTCGGCGGCCGTCGAGGTAACGAACTGGACCGTGCCTTGCGCAGCGATAAGTGCGGGGATCAAGGCTTTCGTCACGCGGGCAGCACCCATGACATTGGACTGCCACATGGCATCCCACTGCTCAAGATCGGCCGCTTCGTGCGGCTCCTGACCAAGCGCGCCACCGGCATTATTGACGAGGAGATCAAGGTGCTCGCCTACTACCGCTGCTAACTGATCGACGTCGGCTTGCACGCTGACGTCACAGGTGACGGCTTGGCCGCCGATCTCAGCAGCGAGTTGTTCAATGCGGTCTGTGCGACGAGCCACACAGATGACGTGGAACCCCTGGGTAGCCAAGAGACGGGCAGTAGCAGCACCAATCCCAGAGGAGGCGCCAGTGACAACAGCGATGCGATCAGTCATAGGTCAATCATGTCGTGCTCAATGCCAAGCGCTGACAGGGGGTGGGGATTAGCGCAGAAGGGTGGGGGCTTCGTCGCCGAAGTGACGCAGGAACGTGGCAGCAGCATCAAGTGCTGAGGTTGTTCCCTGGGTAACGTCATGGGCAAGACTGCGCTTGAGCACAGCAAGTTCGGGGGTTCCGGTGAGCGCGTCGCTGACGGAACTGAGCACCTGAGCCCACATCCAGTCAGCCTGCTGCGCGCCACGACGTGAAGCAAGCCCCTCGTGCTCCTCAATCCACCCACGATGATTGAGCACTGCGCCCCAGACATCGTCAAGGCCGTCGTGAGTGTAGGCGCTACAGGTGAGGACCGGCGGGATACGCTCGCCTTCTTCGCCGCTCGACATGAGGCGCATGGCGATGGATAGCTCACGCGCGGTCATACGGGCTTGGGGCAGGTTGTCGCCGTCGGCTTTATTGACCGCAATGATGTCAGCGATCTCTAAGATGCCGCGCTTGATGCCTTGGAGTTGGTCACCAGCACGGGTAAGGGCAAGCAGAAGGAATGTATCCACCATGCCTGCAACCGCGACCTCAGATTGGCCCACGCCTACTGTCTCGACGATGATGACGTCGTAGCCAGCAGCCTCACAAACCACCATAGCTT
>JBOFIQ010000127.1:0-1048 GCA_051650245.1 Propionibacteriaceae bacterium
AACCAGCAACAGCTCGCCTGACGCTAGAGATCAGCGTCGACGTTCTCAGCCAAGCCTCTCGCCTCAGGCGAGCGGCAAGGCTAGGCATGCTGCTCGATCGCCACCGCGGGTTGACGATCAGCAGCAGCCCCCCAAGCACGCTGGTCCTGCCAGCGAGCTAGGGGGGAGCGTCAGGTCTGCCTCTCCTGTACCTTCAACCTCCTCGGGCTACACCGGGAGGAGCGAGGTACCTATGAGTGATCGCGAGAGGTGCGCCGCTCGCGATCCCGCTATGACGCCGTATGGACCAGGCACGGTTCTAGGACCGACCAGGACATACGCGCAAGTAGCTGGAGGCGACCGTCAGGGGTCTGCCGCTGTTCCTCCTTCTGAAGGAGGAGTATCTCGGGATCTGTTCTTGTTGGAGGGACTGGACGGTCCTACTCCGCAAGACGCGGTTACTCCCGAGATACAGAGGAATTTGCAGAAGTCATTAAGCTGATTCGTCAGCATAATGACCTTGCGGAAGGATTGCCGCTCCCACCAGCAGAGCCCACGTCTCTGCTCGAGTCGTTTTGGGGCCTGAGAGGGAACCCAAACCGACGGTGGGTCTGCCGCGATCGGAGCTTGCCGATTCTGTCTCGAACCAGAGTCTCTCGTCTCCGGACAAGAAGGCTCTCTCAGTTCTGGCCGGTCGATCAAGCTACTTCCACCTCCTCTACTGCGACAGCGGCGTTTCTACGTGTCTTCGGACACCGTATTTAAATACTCCTTCGGTCCTCCTGAGAGGTTTCGACCTCGACGAGGACTGGAATGAGTCGGAGGACGGTATCGGCTCTCTCCTGTCAGGTGTCGATCAGCCCCACCCAGACGACGTTCACAGTGGCGGCAGACCCTTACCTACAGTGAGAGTTCGTAACCCTCCTCGGGAAAACGTTTTCTCCTGACGATACGTTTTCCCAGACTCTGAGAGGCCATCGCCGCAAGGCGATGGCTGCTCCTACTCTTCTCCAACTGCTAGTTCCACTGGGAAGGCGAGCGAGTATCCAATTCCTCCCCCATTCCCTCT
>JBOFIQ010000128.1:0-1238 GCA_051650245.1 Propionibacteriaceae bacterium
ACTCGCACTAGCTCTACCGCTAGGGGCATCGTTGGCGCTCACCGTAGCGCAGCTAGCGCACAGCAAGGGTAGCCATCACATAGCGTTGTTACCTGCTCCTTCTGCTTCAGCAACGGTGCGTGAACGTGGAACTGACGTCATGGCTCTGGTGGCTAAGCGAGCGCGGATGTTTTTGCGGGGTGCAGGTATTGACTGCACTGTCATGACAACAGCACGGCTCGTCGCCGCAGGTGCTGATCAAGGTGGCCTTGATCGAGCGGCACGGCTACGCAATCTGCACGGGCGAATGCAGGTGAGTCAGGTTGGCAAGGCTCGTCCAGTGATCTTGGTCGATGACATCGTGACAACAGGGGCAACGCTGAATGAACTTTCCAGGGCTAGCCAAGTGGCAGGTATCACAGTGCTAGGCGCAGCAACTATTGCAGCAGCAGGGTGGAGATGACATCTCGATAACTGAAATGTGCTAAATCAATGCCTTTGCTCCCAAAGGCGGCTAACGTATCGGTATGGCAGCCGCCGAGACCTCGCTACTGGGGACTCGTGCGGTGCTTTTCATTTCAGGGGCAGATTAAGCCCCAGGAGAAAGGAGACATCATGGACGTCAATGTGAACGGTCACCACTGCACCATCTCCGCTGAGTTCCGTGCTGAGGTAACGGAAAAGCTCGCTTCGATCGAAAAGTTCCGTGACCGGGTACACCATATCGATGTTGATGTGAAGACTGGCGAGAAGAAACATGCCGGTACCTGCACGGTGGAAATTACGCTGGCTGGTAAAGGGCCGGTAGTTCGTGCTGTGGGTACCGCTGAAGATAAGCGTGTGGCTTTCGACATGGCCTATGAGAAGCTCAAGACGCAGGTCCGCAAAGCTGCTGATCGTCGTAAGCAGCATCGAGGGCTGCGGGCTGCCACTATCGCACCAGACCTCAGTGCTGCCATTGCTGCTGAGCCAGAAGATATGTCACGTCCGGCTAAGCAGATCTTGCCTGGCGGTCTTGAAGTAGAAGGTGATGGACCGCTGGTTATGCGAGAAAAGAACTTCACCAATCCTGCGCTTACGCTGGCCCAAGCTCTCGACGAGATGGAGCTAGTCGGCCATGATTTCTTCCTCTACGTCGATGCCGAATCGAAGCTGCCAAGTGTGGTCTACCGTCGTAAAGGCTATGACTATGGCGTGATTCATCTGACCACGACGTCGTAACGTAACCAAAGACGACCCAGCCGCTACGGTAGTGCCAT
>JBOFIQ010000129.1:0-2714 GCA_051650245.1 Propionibacteriaceae bacterium
ATCGTGCGCAGTGGCAGCCGCCAGCACAAGGTTGCCGTTGGCGACGTCATCGAGATTGATAAATTCGATGGCGAGGTTGGCAGCAGCATCGAGCTCACTCCGCTCATGATCGTCGATGGCGATAAGAGCGTCACCGAGAAGGATAAGCTCGGTAAGGTTACCGCTGAGGTCCTCGGCGCGACCAAGGGTCCGAAGATCCGGATCTTTAAGTACAAGAACAAGACTGGGTACCAGAAGCGACAGGGTCACCGTCAGCAGTACACCCAGGTCAAGATCACCGGGATCAAGTGAGGTACTGAGATGGCACATAAAAAAGGCGCATCCTCGTCGCGCAACGGTCGCGACTCTAATTCGCAGCGTCTAGGCGTTAAGCGTTTCGGCGGCGAAGTTGTAAAGGCCGGCGAAATCATCGTTCGCCAGCGTGGTACTCACTTCCATCCGGGTGAAGGAACTGGTCGTGGCGGCGACGACACGATCTTCGCTTTGGTTCCGGGTGCAGTGAAGTTCGGCATTCGTCGCGGTCGTCGAGTTATTGACATCGTTGAGGCGTAAATAGATTTTAGATTGGGAGGATCGCTTTGTGCGGTCCTCCCAATTTTCTTTTGGCACAGGTCTTGCTGTAGTAGGCTAACCGGCATGGATCGTTCTATTTCCGCTCTCGTTCTTCCTCATGATTTTGCTGATTTTGCAGAACTCGAACGAGTGAGTTTCGGCGAAGATATGAATCTCGATGAGCCAATGCATCAGTGGCTTTTTGAGGCCAACCCGGATAATCCTGTTCCAGGCACGATGATGTATGTCATGCGTGAGGGTGAGCGCATGATTGCTGCCGATGGTTTGATCCCGCAGCGGCTGCAGATCGGTGCCAAGACCTATCTTGCAGCACATTCGGTAAAATCGATGACGCACCCTGATTTCAAGCGTCAGGGTATTTTTACGACGATGACGAACTATTCGATTGAGCAAGCGCGTCAATCTGGAGTAGACATCATTATTGGTTTAGCGAATGCTAACTCTTACCCGGCATATGTTAAGTTCAACTACTTAACTATTTTTGAGCGTACTTTTATGGTAAAGCCGCTTCGTCTGACCTCATTCTTGGCGCAGCGCCTGCCTTCTCCGGTCACATCACTTGCCACGATTGGCAATGCGGTGTTCCGGGCAGTGACTCCACTATCGCGCAAGCCACGCTTGCCAAAGGGGATGACGGTAGAGCTGGCAGCGAGCGTCCCGGCTGAGGTAGATAGCCTGTGGGAATCGGTCCGAAGCTCCTTTGACTGTCTCCTCGTGCGTGATTACCGATACCTCAACCACCGCTATAACGAGCGTCCTGATGCCCACTATGAGACGATCCTGTTGCGTGATTCCGGCAGATTAATCGGCTTGGCAGTTGTACGTTTCGCTGATGCTGCATCCCGCAAAGTTGCCTCAGTTGTTGAGTTCCTCTGCGATCCAACATCAGCAAAGATTATTGATGTGCTAGCGCGGGTAGTGTCATGGCAAGCAGACCTACATGGCTGTGATTATCTGGTGCTTGGTGTTGGAGGCCATGGCAAGACGGAACGCCGGTTGAAGAGGCTTGGCTTCGTGAGCAGGTCTAATTCACGCAACAATATGATGATCGCGCTCATTCTTAATGATGAGATTCAGCCTGACCAGATTAATGGTTTTGAGCGTTGGCATATCACACAAGGCGACGGTGAAATCGAGCTCGATCTCTGAGGTATTGCGATTCGGCAGTGTTTTTAGTGCTCGTTGGCAAAGAAAAGTTGTCTTGCATTGATCAGAATGGTTGGGATACCACTGGCAGACCGATAGGCTAGTGACATGGCTATTCCCTCATTTGTTGACCGTGTACGTCTGACATTGTCTGGCGGTAACGGCGGGCATGGCTGTACCTCGGTGCGCCGCGAAAAGTTCAAGCCGCTTGGTGGCCCCGATGGTGGCAATGGTGGTGATGGCGGTTCGATTCTTCTGCGTGTTGATGACAGCCTGACCACGCTCATCGATTATCACCGTATTTCAGCCAAGCGCGCACCTAACGGTCAGCCTGGGCATGGCGATCTCAATCGCGGTTCTGATGGTGCTGACATCGTCTTATCAGTGCCAGACGGTACGGTCGTTACTGATGCCACGACTGGTGAGCAGTTGGTAGATCTCACCGGGCAGGGCATGGAATACGTCATCGTGCAGGGTGGGCGCGGTGGCTTGGGCAATGCTGCGTTAGCTTCACAATCACGCAAGGCTCCTGGCTTCGCGCTTCTGGGCGAAGAGGGCGAGTCGCGTGAAGTTGTCATGGAGCTCAAGGTCGTCGCTGACATTGGCTTAGTGGGCTTCCCCTCGGCTGGCAAATCATCGCTGATTGCGGCGATCTCGCGGGCCCGGCCCAAGATCGCTGACTATCCGTTCACGACGCTGATCCCGAACTTGGGTGTGGTCGTGGCTGGTGACACGACGTTTACCGTCGCCGACGTTCCTGGCCTCATTGAGGGCGCTCACCTGGGTAAAGGCTTGGGCCATGAGTTCTTGCGCCACATCGAGCGCTGCCTGGCTATCGTCCATGTCGTTGATATGGCCACCTACCTGCCTGGTCGCGACCCGTTTAGCGACTTAGAGATCATTGAGCATGAGCTCGCTGAATATGGTGGCCTTGAGGATCGTCCACGCATGATCGCGCTCAATAAGGTAGATGTTCCCGACGCGCGCGACCTTAC
>JBOFIQ010000130.1:0-5916 GCA_051650245.1 Propionibacteriaceae bacterium
CACCAGCAAGACGAGCCCGACGAGCCACATATGACAACGTGCCCCCTTGGAGCAAAAGCGTGCCTGCCACCACAACAAGAGCCAGCAACACGAGCAGATCTCGGTGCGGTGCAGCAGCCGGTATCGATAACACTGCTGCCAACGTGACCACACCACGCATTCCTGCCCAGCTCAGGATGCTGGCCTCCCCCACTGCTTCATGACGTGACATTCCAGGAATCCGCCATAACCACATCGTGGCAAAGATATAAACCCCTCGGATGACGATCACAGCAGCAAGAGTCATCAGCGCCAATGGCACGATAGCGAGAATGCCATAGCTGCGCTGTACTCGGGTAAAAATGCCGAATGCTTGAAGGCCTACAAGGAAAAATACGGCATTTTCCAAAATGAACTGGATTGCTCGCCATGTTGTTCGCTCAGCCAATCGCGATTGGGCATCTTGGAAGGTGTAGGCGTAGTGCCCAAGAAGTACCCCACACATGACCGTCGCTAAGACGCCGGAGGAATGTAACGCTTCAGCAGGAAGGTACGCAATCCAGGGGCAGATAAATGACAGTGCCGTGTCGTCAACACTCGCAGTCGTAAGTTTTCGTACTCGTGCAATGAGCCAATACGACAAGACGCCGATACCCAGTCCCCCGCCTGCGGCCCAAAGGAATTGCACTCCAACATGCCACGCAGTGACGCCACTTGCTAAGGCAAGAAGACTCATCCGAACCAACACCAATGCTGTGGCATCGTTAAAAAGCGATTCCCCTTCAAGCAGGGTGACCAGCTTCTTCGGCATACCAATGTTCTTCGCAATGGCCGTAGCCGCAACAGCATCAGGCGGAGCCACAACACCACCAAAGGCCAACGCAAGCGGTAGCGGAATATGCAATTGCCACCACAGCAGCAGGCCCACCCCGACAGCCACAACGACGACATGCCCAATAGAGAGCAACATGATCCCGCGCACATGCGTTTTCAGATCGATGAGCGAGGTTTTGATCGCCATGGAATAAAGCAACGGCGGTAAGAACCCCAGCAAGATGACCTCTGCGGGAATCGTGATCGGCGGCACGATGGGAAGCCATCCAACCGCGATGCCAGCAACGGTCAAGAGCAAGGGAGCCGAAAGATCAAACCGGCGGGCAACACCAGAAAATAAGACGACGATGGCAATAATCGCTACCACTGCTGTGGCCCAGGTCATGGCACTTCCATCCTTTGCGTCATCTCATGGTTGGTGACGGCTTGGTTAGACGTCTCCAGATCAATCAGGCTTGAGCGAGGACGAATGCCGCAATCTCATCGAGCATTTCTACCAGCGATTCTGGCTGTCCGGTCCACACCTGTCGCGCTGTGGGTAAGCCAGCTACCAGCATGGATGCGGTGAGTTCGTCGATCAGCATCGTGCGCGGAGCCGGGCGCTGGGCAATCATGCGAGCTTGGCTGCGCAGTTGGTGGCTTAATCCCAGCCACCAGGAGTGAAGTTGCTCAGTTGTCACCATGACTCCAGCATGACAGATCACCACAAACTCCTGCACCACGAAGCTCAAGAATCACAACGGCGGCGATAGCCATGAGCTACCGCCGCCGTCGATGAACTTGTGTTACTTGCCGATTGTGCTCAGCATGCGAATCGTCACAGCGATCATATTCTCGATCTCTGAGATTGCCACGGACTCGTTCGGGCCGTGGATCATGGCGAACTCAGAATCCTGAACGCCCCAGATCACTGCTTCCGAACCAGGCTTCGTCGCGACGAAACTGTTGACCAGCGGAATCGAGCCACCAGAGCCAAGCGCTTCGGCCTTGACGCCATAGACCTCTTCCATTGCCACCATAGCCGCTTGCTGGAAGTGGCCCTTTTCGTCGGCAAGGAAGCCATTACCGCAGCCGCCCTCATCGAACTCAACCTTGACACCCAGTGGAGCGTGATCGGCAAGGAAAGCCTTGAGAATAACCAGTTCCTTCTCCGGATCAGCACCAGGAGCAACGCGTAGTGAAACGCGAGCACTAGCCTTGGGGTTCAGCGCATTGGAGCACTTGTCTACCGGAACACCATCGATACCGATAACGGTGGCAGCAGGCTTAGACCAGAGACGATCCTGGATCGGGCCTTCACCCATCAGTTCTACGCCGGGCAAGCTACCCGAGTCAGCGATGACCTGTTCGGCGGTCATCTCTGCACCTTCCCAGTGGAACTCGTGCAAGCCGGGGATCACGGTGGAACCCTTGTCGTCGTACATGGCCGAGAGCATCTTGAGCAGGACGAACATGGCATCCGGTGCAGCACCGCCAAAGAGACCCGAATGGATCGCATTTGGCAGCGTATTGACCGTAACCGTCGTCATAGCCGTGCCACGCAGACCGGTGCAGACTGCGGGAGCGCCAACCTTCTGTGAGCCAGAGTCGGCGATGATGAACAGATCGGAGGCGAACATCTCTGGATTTTCCTCGACGAATGCCTCGATATGTGAGCCAGTCTCTTCTTCACCTTCGATGACGAGACGGATTGTGCACGGCGGCTGACCATTGAATGCCTTGAGCGCACCGGCGATGGTCACCAAGCCACCCTTGTCGTCGGCTGCACCGCGACCATAGATACGACCATCCTTGACCGTAGGCGCCCACGGATCAGTGGACCAATCCTGCGACGGCGGAACTGGCTGTACGTCGTAGTGGGCGTACATCGTGACAACCGGGGAGCCTTCGGGGCCAGGGATTTCCGCCCAGACCGCTGGGTAACCGCCCGGGATCTCCATCATCTCGGCGTTCGACACGCCACAGGCGCGGAACATATCGAGCAGGACGGGGACGATCGCATCCATTGGCTCGCGGGGGTAGCCGGGGAAAGCGATAGAAGGTACGGTCACAAGCTTGCTGTGCCAGTCAAGAATCTCTGGCAGAACATCGTGAGCAAATGCCTTAGCTTGCGTGAGTTCCATGAAAACCCTTTCAGACGAGTGTGACAACAGCCTAGCCAGGTTCGTCAGAGTGCGGTAGGGACCCCCGGTATTCGATTTTTCGCGCCCCTGTTATGAGGGACTGTCTTGTCTAGACCCGAAGTACCAGTAGCCTGGATCTGTGGATTTTATGACCGAGTCTCCTGCTGACCAACGCCGCCGCCAACGACTTCGGCGTATGAAGCTGCGAGCAACCGGTCTGCTCGTCATTGCTGCCATCGTCTATCTATGTACCTGGCGTGCCACACGCAGCGGCTGGCTCGGTTTCGCCAATGCTGGCGCGGAGGCCGCCATGGTCGGCGGTCTTGCCGATTGGTTCGCCGTCGTCGCAATTTTTCGACACCCTCTGGGACTCAAAACTAAGCACACTGCACTTATCGCACGGCATAAAGACAAGGTCGGCAAGGCCCTAGAATCCTTCGTCACGGACAACTTTCTCACTGAAGAGTTGATCCGGGAAAAGGTCGCGAGTGCCGATGTCGCGCTCCTGGGTGCGCGCTGGCTAGACGATCCCGCCCACCGTAGCCTCATCATCGACCAGCTCACTAAGACCGGGCGTTCTGGACTAGCCAAGATCAGCGACGATGACATCAGCTCCCTGCTACGTGACACACTGACCCCCAAGTTGGAGCAGAAGCAGTTTGCGCCACTCGTTGGCTCCTTCTTAGCCGGGATCGTCAAAGACGATGCCCATCGCGGGTTGATTGATCTACTCACACGCGAACTCCATGAATGGCTCAGCCGTAATCCCGAGCAATTCCGAGCAATCGTGTCCGAACGCATGCCCAGTTGGGCTCCCCGTTGGGCTGATCGCCGCTTCCATGATTGGGCCTATCAGCACGCTCTGTCCTGGGCGCGCGACGTTCGAGATCAGCCGCGCCACCAAGTCCGTCAAGCCCTTGACTCGTGGCTGACGAAGTTAGCGATCAACCTTAAAACCAATACTGCGACGCAGGCCCACGCCGACCAACTCAAGGCCTCAATTTTGAGCAATCCGCAGCTCGGCGTCACGCTCACCGACATCTGGCAGAGTGCCCGTGCCAGCATTGATTCAGCCCTGATCGATCATGATTCTGCACTCTGGCTTGCCTGCGACCGTTGGCTGCGCGACATAGCAGTTCAGGTTGAAGCCGACCCTGAGTTCCATACCAAGGTCAATCACGCTGTCGAGAATGGCGCCGCGTACGTCACCAACCAGTACGGCACCCAGATCGTCAGTATCATCTCGACCCAGGTGGACCGTTGGGACCCTGAACAGGCATCCGAACGAATCGAACTCTTTGTCGGTCCCGATCTCCAGTGGATTCGGATCAATGGCACCGCAGTTGGCTGCCTAGTCGGTCTCGCGATCTACTCCGTGAGCTGGGCGCTCTCAATGCTGCATTAGATCGAACGGGTCGCCCCACCATCGACGGCTAATGCCGTACCGGTGATGTAGCTCGCCGCAGGTGAGGTCAAGAATGCGGCAACCTTGCCAAACTCTGCTGGCTGCCCGATTCGCCCCATCGGGATAGCGCGTAGAGCATCCTCACGAGCGCGGATAGCATCGCCGCTGGCTTCTTCGATTTCCTTGATCCGATCAGTCTCAATACGGCCTGGAAGAACTGCATTGACGCGAATACCGCGCCCGGCATGTTCATCAGCCAAAGCCTTCACGACGCCGCCCAAACCAGGGCGTAAACCGTTGGAAATCCCCAGCGGCAAAATTGGGGAGCGCACCGACGTCGATAAGACGAAAGTCACAGCAAGCTCCCCCGCCGTGGCGGGTCGCTCATGTTGGCATAGCGTCCGCGCCATCCGCACCGGTCCTAAGAAAACCGAATCAAAAGCGACGCGCCATTGTTCATCGGTGACGTCCGTTACCGAACCTGCAACGGGACCGCCCACAGACAACACTGCACCATCAACACGTCCGAAACGGGCCAGGGCTGTGTCGATGAGGAACTGCGGAGTCGCCGGGTCACCAAGATCGGCCACCACACCAAGGGCCTGATCTTCGCCTAATGCCGCAGCAGCTTTCTCGATCCGTTCTTTCACCCGAGAACAGATCACCACCTGTGCTCCGTCAGCAACCAACTGCTGCGCGGTCGCAAAGCCCAAGCCCGCTGATGCGCCAGTGATGAGATACGTACGTCCAGCAACTCCTAGATCCATGAGGCTCACTTTGCCATATCAGGCCCACATAAAATACCGCATCAGCCGTTCTGCGCCTAGAATCGTCATCATGTCATCTGATGAGTCGCTCTGGCCGCAGCACAAGCTGTGGTGGGGTGCGCGCTCTGAAATCGGCCCGCACCGCAAAGATAATCAAGATTCCGTCATCGCGTCCGACCGAATGGTGCTTCTCGCTGATGGTGTCGGTGGTGGCCCCCGCGGCGATATAGCTTCCTCCACCATCGTGACTCAGGTCTTTCAGCTCCTTGATGGCAGCGAGCCAGAAGCGACATTAATTCTGCGCGACATCATTCATGCGGCAAATGCCGATCTAGCCCAGCGCACTGTTTTTGAGCCAGAGTTACACGGTATGGCGACGACGCTCACAGGGCTTTTCCTTGGTGATGGTTTCGTGCGCATGGCCCATATCGGTGACTCTCGGGCGTATCTCTATAGCGGTGGCGAATTTGCCCAAATGTCTCATGACGATTCCTTCGTGCAGCAACTCATCGATGATGGCGAGATCGCTGCCGACGCCGCGAAGAAACATCCGTTACGTAATGTGGTGATCCGTTCGCTTTCTGGAGAAAATACTGATTCCGAAGAAGTCACCGTTCTCACTTATTTATCGAACCCAGGTGATCGTTGGCTTCTTGCCTCTGATGGTCTCACCGACTACGTTCCCCTCGACGTCATTCAGCAGCTACTGATCTCGGGCCGTGATCCACAAAAGGTTGCAGATTCGTTGATTGCTGAGGCCTACCGCCTCGATACCCTCGACAATGTCTCGGTCATCGTGTGCGATGTG
>JBOFIQ010000131.1:0-1665 GCA_051650245.1 Propionibacteriaceae bacterium
GCGCAAGCGCCACTCGGACAATCCGGCCGACTGGAATCAGTGGCGCCAGATCAAGGAGACCTACAAGGCCACCGTCGAGGCTGATCCGGGCGCAAAACCGCTGCTGTGGGCTAGCACACTTGGCCCGATCCTTGGCATGATCGCCTTGGGCATTGTGCTCATGCTCACGGTGCATATGCACTGGCTCTGGCTCATCGTCTTGGTGACCCTTGGTGCCATGCTCGCCCTGGTGATCGGTAGCCGAATCCTCATGAGCCGCGCCAAAGCCGCGAGTTTCAAGCGCTACGACGGCCAAGCTGGCTCGGGCGAACTTGCACTGCGAATGCTCGATACCAAGAAGTGGTACACCGAGACCGGTATCGCCTTCACCAAGAACCAGGACATGGTTCATCGTGCACTGGGCCCCGGCGGGCTCATTCTCATTGGCGAGGGTGAACCTGGACGATTGAAGTCGCTATTGGCAACCGAGGCTAAGCGCCATGAGGCTGCGCTCTACAGCATCAAGCCCCAGATCATCAGCATCGGTAAAGGTGCTGGCCAGATCCCGCTCGATCAGGTCGCAAAACATATTTCTAAGCTGCCCAAGACGCTGACCCCTGGCCAGATCGACGAGGCCAACAAGCGACTCAAAGCTCTCGATAGCGTGCGCCAGCGCGTCCCCATGCCGAAGGGCCCCATGCCCACACGCACGGGTTCACGCTCGGCAATGCGGGGCCGCTGATCCGTGGCCCAGAATCTCCTTAACGTCGAGCACGTCTCGCACGCGTACGGCACGAGGATTCTTCTCGATGACGTCACCCTCGGGCTTTCTGCGGGTGACGTCATTGGCGTTGCTGGCCGTAACGGTGACGGCAAAACCACCCTGTTACGTATCCTGACCGGGGCGCTAGTCCCCGATGCTGGTCGAGTCACGCGCAACGGCGCTGTCTCTATCGGCTATCTGCACCAGATTGACGATTTCGTCGCATCATCGACGACCCGCGACATTGTCCTCAATGGCGCACCCGATCATGTCTGGGCTTCTGACCCGATGAAGCGCGGAATCGTCACTGATTTGCTGACTGGTATCGATCTTGACGCCTGCGTTGCGGACTTATCCGGTGGTGAGCGCCGTCGAATTGCGCTCGTTGCGCTCATGTTCGGTGGCCACGATCTGCTCGTACTCGATGAGCCAACCAACCATCTCGATGTCGAAGCCGTCACTTGGCTGGCTCGCCACCTCAATGAACTCCAACGTCGGGGTACGGCCATGCTCGTGGTTTCCCACGATCGTTGGTTCTTAGATGCCATCTGCACCCGCATGTGGGAAGTTCACAATGCCACGGTGGATGCTTTCGATGGTGGTTATGCGGCCTATATTTTGGCCCGCGTCGAACGGCAGCGCATGGCTGCTGCGATTGAGCAACGACGTCTTAACCTGGCGCGCAAGGAATTGGCCTGGCTACGTCGCGGCGCTCCCGCGCGGACGTCGAAACCAAAGTTTCGTATCGATGCCGCCAACGAACTCATCGCTGATGTCCCCGAGCCACGCGATTCCTTGGAATTGCAGCGCTTTGCTGCGGCACGCATCGGCAAGGATGTTATTGATCTGATCAATACCAGCGTTACTATTCCCGGCCGCACGCTCATCAACCAACTCACCTGGTCCGTTGGCCCTGGCGACCG
>JBOFIQ010000132.1:0-2966 GCA_051650245.1 Propionibacteriaceae bacterium
GCAAGATCTCACGGATTTTGGCTCCCGTTGCAGTACCGCCTGGCTGGCGGGTGACGACAACCTCAATACCCTGTTCGGTCAGCCACCGAGCCAATAGCGGCACTTGGGTGCTCTTACCGGCACCGTCGCCACCTTCAAAAACGATGAAGGTGCCTCGGGCCGGTGCCTGCGTAGCGGTTGCGTCCACGATCGTCTCCTACCAGCGCTACTTGGCAGTTTTCTTCGTCGTGGTTTTCTTTGCTGGTGCCGCCTTCTTCGTCGCAGCCTTTTTCACCGTACGCTTGCGTGGCGCGGCAGGTCCCTTGGCACGCTTCTCGGCAAGCAGCTCAGCAGCCCGCTCGATCGTCATTGCCTCAACCGAATCATCTTTACGCAATGTTGCGTTGTACTCACCATCGGTCACATAGGCACCAAAACGGCCATCCTTGATCACGACGGGCTTGCCCGTGGCCGGATCATCGCCCAACTCGCGCAGCGGACCAGCAGCCGCAGCACGTCCCCGCTGCTTGGGCTGAGCATAAATCGCCCGTGCTTCTTCCAGCGTGATGGTGAACAGCGCCTGCTCGCTCGGCAGCGTGCGCGAATCCGTGCCCTTCTTCAAGTACGGGCCATAGCGACCGTTTTGAGCGGTGATGGTTACTCCATCGTCATCGCCCAAGGTACGCGGCAAACTCAGCAACTGAACCGCCTGCTCCAAGGTCACCGTCTGGAGTGACATGTCCTTGAACAAGCTGGCCGTCTTCGCCTTCGCAGTGCTAGCTTCGGGCAAGATTTCCGTGACGTAGGGGCCGAATCGGCCAGTGCGCGCCACGATGGTCACGTCCGTTGCCGGATCGACGCCCAACGTGCGCTCCTCCCCCATGGGATTAGCCAGCAGCTCCTTGGCCTTGGCCAAGGTCAGTTCTTCGGGTGGCAAGGCATCATCGACATTGGCACGGTTATCCGACTCGTCTTCAACGTAGGTGCCATAGCGGCCAACACGCACAACGACGCCTTCACCAAGCTCAAACGTCGAGATTCCACGAGCGTCAATCTCACCCAGATCGGTGACGGCGTCATGCAATCCCTCACGCGCATCAGAGCCATAGTAGAAGTCCCGCAACGCCTGGAGCCGCTGAGCGTCGCCCTTGGCAATATCGTCAAGAATCTCTTCAACCGATGCCGTGAAATCGTAATCGACGAGATGAGTGAAGTGCTCTTCCAGCAAACGGGTGACAGCGAATGCCAACCACGTCGGAACCAGCGCTGAGCCCTTCTTAAACACGTAGTCACGCGCAGTAATGGTACGAATAATGCTGGCATACGTCGATGGGCGACCGATATCGAGATCTTCGAGCTTGGCTACCAAACTTGCTTCGGTGTAGCGGGCCGGCGGCTTGGTCGCGTGGGTCTCCAACGCGATCTTTTCCGCTGCCAACAACTGCCCCTGGGCTAGCTTCGGAATCCGTACAGACTGCTCATCTTCTGGTTCGTCAAGGGACTCGTCGTACGCCTTCAAGAAGCCGGGGAACGTGATCGTCGAACCAGAAGCAGAGAAATTCACCAGTTCGCTACCAGCCTCAGCCGACAACCGTACCGACATGGTCAGCCCGTCCGCGTCTGCCATTTGGGAGGCAACCGTACGCATCCAGATCAACTCATATAACCGGAATTGATCTCCGGTAAGACCGGTCACCTTGGGCGCCTTGAAATGCTCACCGGCTGGGCGGATTGCCTCATGGGCTTCTTGGGCGTTCTTCACCTTGGAGGTGTAGACCCGCGCCTTGGCTGGTAGGTAGCGCTCCCCATATAACGTGACGACGGCCTCACGGGCAGCGTTAAGCGCTGTCGCAGACAACGTCACCGAGTCGGTACGCATGTAGGTGATGAAGCCGCGCTCATAGAGTTCCTGCGCCACGCTCATCGTGCGCTGGGCCGTGAACCCGAGTTTGCGGGCTGCTTCTTGCTGCAACGTCGTCGTGCGGAACGGAGCGAATGGCTTACGGGTAAAGGGCTTCGATTCCACCCCATCGACGCAGAAATCGCGACCTGCGAGCGCGTCGGCCAAGCTCACTGCTTGGCTCTCATCCAAGACCACTGCGTTCTTCGCAGTGAGTACACCGTGGGCGTTGAAATCCTTACCAGTCGCAACCTTCTTGCCACCCACATGGGTAAGTCGCGCGGCGAAGGTCGGAGGCTCAGCCTGCGCACCAGCGTCTAAGGTGGCGACCAGATCAGCAAATTGCGCGACGGTAAACGCCATCCGTTCCCGTTCACGATCCACGACCAATCGCGTCGCTACTGACTGCACCCGGCCCGCCGACAACTTCGGCATGACCTTCTTCCACAGCACCGGCGATACCTCGTAGCCATAAAGACGGTCGAGGATACGACGAGTTTCTTGCGCATCAACTAGGGCGTAATCCAACTCACGGGGGTTCTTCACCGCATTCTGGATCGCCTGCGGTGTGATCTCGACGAACTCCATCCGCTTCACCGGAACCGATGGTTTCAACTCCTGCAGCAGGTGCCAGGCAATAGCCTCCCCTTCGCGGTCGTTATCGGTGGCGAGAATGAGTTCATCAGCAGACTTAAGTTTTTCTTTGAGTGTCTTGAGCGTGGCCTTCTTATCCGCACTGACCACGTAGAGCGGGGTGAAATCATGCTCAACGTCGATGCCGGTCCGCGCCCAAGGCTGGCCCTTGTACTTGGCTGGGACTTCACTCGCTCCCGTTGGAAGGTCGCGGATATGCCCGCGCGACGATTCGACGATGTAGCCATCGCCCAAGTACGACGCAATGCTGTGCACCTTTGTCGGAGACTCCACGATGACCAGGGTCGTCACGCCGTGTGACCTTTCTCTATTAACTGCACCTGCTGCGCAGTACTCGGGTTAGCGTACGCCACCACGCCTCAAGTTCAAGGAGCAGCGACCACAATTCCAGCACAAACCGCGTGACGGACCTCATCAAGGAGCTGTTCACGGG
>JBOFIQ010000133.1:0-7970 GCA_051650245.1 Propionibacteriaceae bacterium
GGTGCCCCAGTATCACTGGATACCTCTAACAATTCGAATGCTGCTAGCGGTGGGAGCAGTGCCATTGGTGGGTTCCAGCCAACGATGTCCGGTGACTACACCGTGACCTGCACTGGAGCCAGAGAGTTCTCCATCATGAAGATGGATGTGATGAAGTTCGTTGTCCCCGGTTTGCTCATGGTGGCAGGTTTACTGATGTTGCCGCTGGGCTTCATCGTCGGGTTGATTGGCCTCATCCTCTGGCTCACTGGTCGGCGTAAATTCGTCCAGGCCTAGTCACCGTATTACTCATCGTCGGTGTTCCGGTGTTCCGGTTTTCCGGGACACCGACGCTGTCATCTGTGACCTAGCTTATGGAACTCACACTCGCTCTAGCCCACAAAGCAGAAGCCGTATAGGCTCACCCCATGACTGAGTATCGTGCAGCAGAGAAGCTCGCCGGCGTCCGCTACGACGTCCGCGGGCCGAACCTCGTCGAGGCTAACAAGATGGAAGCCGCCGGCGAGAAGATCATCAAGCTCAACATCGGCAATACCGGCCCGTTCGGTTACGCCGCCCCCCAGCCTCTCGTCGACATGATGGTCGAGAATATGCAAAGCGCAACGGGCTACTCCGATTCGCGTGGCATCGTCCCGGCGCGGCAGGCTGTTGTCGACTACTACGCCACCAAGAACATCCCCGTCGATGTTGAGCATGTGCTCATCGGCAATGGTGCATCAGAGCTGATTTCGATCATCCTCAATGCGCTTCTCGACGATGGCGATGAGATCTTGCTTCCGGCACCGGACTACCCGTTGTGGACGGGTGCGTCGATGCTTTCTGGTGGCAAGGTTGTCCATTACCTCTGTGATGAGAACAACGAGTGGAACCCCGATATCGAGGATATCCGCGCGAAGATCACGCCAAAGACCAAGGCCATCACCCTCATCAACCCAAATAACCCCACGGGTGCGGTCTACTCCCGCGAGATCTTGCAGCAGATTGTTGATCTCGCTCGCGAGCACCACCTCATCATCTTCTCCGATGAAATCTACGAGAAGGTCTTGATGCCGGGTGCTGTCCACACGCCGACTGCTGAGATCGCAGGCGATGACGTTCTCGTCTTCACCTTCGGTGGTCTGTCCAAGGCCTACCGCGTCTGCGGCTACCGTTCTGGTTGGGCTTTCCCCACCGGCCCGCTGCACGAGATGGGCAAACTCTGGGACGGCATCATGTTGCTGGCCTCGATGCGTTTGTGCGCCAACGTTCCCGGACAGTTCGCTGTCAAGGCCGCGTTGGAGCAGGACAATTCGATTGCCGACCTCATGATCCCCGGTGGCCGTATCTACGAGCAGCTCACTGCAGCAGCCCAGTTGCTCAATGAGATGCCTGGCGTTTCTTGCGTTCCAGCGCAGGGATCACTCTACGTGTTCCCGCGTCTTGATCCTGAGGTTTACCCGATCAAGGACGACGAGAAGTGGGCATTAGAACTGCTCAAGGCCAAGAAGATCCTGGTCACCCACGGTCGCGGCTTTAACTGGCCTGACCCGGATCACTTCCGCTTGGTGGCGTTGCCAGAGACCAACCAGATCACCGAAGCCCTGGGCCGCGTCGGTGAGTTCTTGGAGGATATGCGCGAGGGTCGCATCCCCATGATGTGATCTCCCTAACACACGATGGCAGCTCCCATGAGGAGCTGCCATCGTGTGTTAGAGCGAGATTAGCTCGACCATGCACCACGAACGTAGGGCTTTGGCACAGCGAGATCAAGGCCAAGTTCATGAGCGCTACGTTGCGGGAACGACGGCTCCCGAAGGCCCACACGACCAACGAAGGCGGCATCAACTCGGGTGAGCGCCTGCGCGACATCGTCAGCGGTGGTGAGTAAACCGACACCGGCGACGGGCATACCAGTCGCGCCGATGGCCTCCGCGAAAGGCAGTTGATAGCCCGTCGATAGCGGGATATCAACCATCGCATTACCCCCGGTCGAGATGTCCATGAGATCGACGCCGTGGTCGGCTAATACCTCAGCAAGAGCTACTGAATCATTCTGATCCCAGCCGCCGTCGATCCAATCAGTTGCCGAGATACGCACGAAGAGCGGCCCATCCCAGACAGAACACAGGGCATCAACTACACGCACCAGTAGGCGCATACGGTTCTCCCGCGAGCCGCCATATTCATCGGTTCGCTGATTCGATAGCGGCGAGAGGAACTGGTGCAGCAAGTAACCATGTGCTGCATGGATCTCAATGACGTCGAAACCTGCGGCTTCAGCCCGTTGTGCTGCGTCGATGAATAAGCCCACGACCTCATCGATGTCGCTGAGTGTCATGGCGTGGGGCACTGGGTAGCCGGGGAAGGCTACCGGGGAGGGGCCGAAGGCTTCACCGACGCCATCAGCCTTGCGCCCGGCGTGAGCAAGCTGAACTGCCATGACTGCGCCATAAGTGTGACAAAAATCGACGATCCGTGCCCACGCTGGGACCTGCTCATCGCTCCATAGACCAACGTCAGAGCCAGTAATCCGCCCATTGGGTGTGACTGCGGTGGCTTCGGTCATGATGAGCCCGAATCCTCCAAGAGCGCGGGCCCCATAGTGCGCTAGATGGAAATCTGTAGGAATACCCTGCGCATCGGTCGAATAGGTACACATCGGCGATAGCCAAACCCGGTTGGGGATAGTCAACGAACGTAGTGTGAGCGGATCAGTGAGCAAAGCCATGGGTTCTCCAATCGTCAATCACAAGCCAGCCTAGCCGGACCAACAAAAGGGGATGGATTATCCGTACTTACGCTCTTCTAAGCTACCCAGTTTCTCTTTCGCTAGCTCGGCTCGCCGCATCGCGGTAGCCCGATCCAGTTCAGCGGTAGCAAAGGCCACGGCAACACCGAGTTCGCAGTGCGCAATCATGGCATGTACTGGGCCTGGCGCAGTATCCGCAGAAACTCTCGCAATCCCAAGTTTTTTGTCGATGGGGCCTTGCTGCACTCGAACAGATTGAATCCTCTGGTGCGGTACGAGATAGGTCCGCAGCCGCCATACGCCCCGCTCAATGACAAGGAATGACTCATCGATGCCGTAGCGCGTACCCCGCCACGCAATGGGGTGGAAGTACCGGTGTTTAGGTGAAACCTGCTGCAGTTGAACAGCATTGCGATGGAACTCCGGCAAACAGGAGCTCAACGCGATACCTAGCTCCTCAATCGTGCCGCAGGGCAGAAGGAGCGATGATGTACCCGCATCGTCGCTCGTCCCATGTCCATAGCCCAAGACATCAACTTCGACGCGGTACCAGCCAAAGAGCCGCCAGGTGAGGGGCTGGCTAATTTTGAGGCCTTGCATCCGGTGTACCGGGACTGACTGGCTCGTGAGATCCAACAGCCCTCGGCTGATTTTGATACCACGATCACTTTGCAGCAAACGATAGTTCCACTGCCCATTGATGTGCCCCCAAGCCACACTCACGATCCCCAAGGCACATGGTATAGCGAGCGCTGCACCGCTAGCGGTAAAGGGCATGAGGGCCAGACCAAACACTACGCCCGACAGAAGCATGAGGTAACTCGGATGGAGGAGCGCGGTAGCAATGAGGCGAGCCGGAGGAAGCTGAATCAAGACCCGTTCATCGACGCCAACATCACGGACATGTTCGATGAGGGACTGTTGCCCAGCCGGAATAGCGCTCGTTCGGTGAATCTTGTGCATCAGGAAGTCGCGCATGTCATAGGCGTCCTGACGGGTGAGATAGCGCAACCGGGTAGCCGCATCAGCACCCACGTCGATCTTGACCTCAGCCAAGCCTAAAAGACGCGGAAAGATTCGCTGCACCACGTCAACAGATTGAATCCGTTCGACGGAAATCTGCTTTTGCTGACGGATCAAGAAACCTGTCTCGATCCGTAGCTCCTCGGTATCGACGATATAGCGGGTGAACCACCACAGTAATACTCCCACCAGGCCGAAGACTGCGATGATGCCACTCACAGCGAGAGCCACCCCTTTGACGGGCAGCTTATGCCACAACGTCGGGTCTACGATGAATGCCCGGACATCGGAATCACGCGCCATGGCGTAGACCAAACCTAGTAGCCCTACCCAGCCGCGCACCACTGCCGTGAGCGGATGTGGGCGCAATAGCTTTTTCGTCTGATCTTCCGAATTCGTTTCGGTTGCTATGGCATTACTCATAGACCGGCAGTCCCGGCGTTGCCACGCTCGATGAGGTGTTCGCGTAAGCGCTGAGCATCTGCTTGTGTTAAGCCTTGAATCTTGGCGCCCGTTGATTCTGCGGCTGTCACCAGCTTGACGCTGGCAAGCCCAAAGGCCTGCTCAATTGGCCCAGAGGAAACATCAACCATTTGCATCCGACCGTAGGGCACCACGATCAGCGAACGCCACCAAATGCCATACCGTAGGTAGAGATCCTCGCCACGCTCAGCGTAACCCCAGGCCCGCCATAGTCGTGGTGCGCGACTCATCCGAGCAATGATGACGACTAATGTCGCGAGCAGTACCCCCGCTCCGGCCCAGAGTAGCCACTGCTCTGTAGATGCACGGGAGAAAAAGATCACGAAGAACGGGGCCGCAGCAAGAAGCCCCCACGCACCCCAACCTATGGCCATGTGAATCCGCTTGAGATTGATCCATGCAGGGTCAATGTGTTGCCAATCCAGGTCCTCCGGGGAGAAGGCATCATCGGTAATCATGGTCTGAGCCTAGAAGATCACCAACCCAATCGACTAGCTCCTTTGGTCTATATCCCTGCTCCACGCCCGGAAGATACTTCCATGGCCACTTTGTAGGGATTTTCTGATCCTGAATCGGAGACCCTTGACCGCTAGCCAAATTAGACCAACAGTGCTGCCTCGATATTGGCAAAGACCTACAAAAATGACGTTCAAGCTTGCACTATTGAAAATGAACGTCTAGCTTAGGCATACCTAAGTTCCGTGAAACGCTGATGTTTCTGAGAGGTCTGATGTGTTCGGCAATTTCCTCATCGGTCTCAGAGAAGGCCTTGAGGCCTCTCTAGTCGTTGTCATACTTCTGGCCTACCTAGCAAAAACTGGCAAACAGCAGCTCGCCAAGTGGATTTGGCTGGGAGTTGCTCTTGCTGTTGGCGTCTCCCTAGCCTTCGGCGCGATTCTCACCTTCGGCCCCAAGGGACTGACCTTTGAGGCGCAGGAACTTATTGGCGGATCGCTGTCCATCATCGCAGTAGGTTTCGTCACCTGGATGGTGTTCTGGATGGCGAAGTCGGCACGTAATCTCTCGGCAAATCTGCATGATCGTATTGATAATGCCGCAGGACCGGGTGCACTCGTCACGCTGGCTGCACTCGCAGTTGGCCGTGAGGGACTCGAAACCGCACTCTTCATCTGGGCCGCTACCCATGCTGTCACCGCTGCCGGAACCTCAACTGTCATCCCACTACTGGGAGCTCTTCTCGGTATCGCTACCGCTATCGCTTTGGGCTGGGCCATTAATCGCGGCACGCTACGTCTTAACCTTGGCGCATTCTTCACCTGGACGGCAGGATTCCTGATCCTGGTCGCTGCAGGGGTCTTGGCCTATGGCATCCATGATCTACAAGAAGCTCGCTTCTTGCCAGGTCTTAACAATCTTGCCTTTGACGTCAGCCACATCATTGATCCTTCATCGTTGATTGGCACCCTACTCAAGGGCATTTTCAACTTCTCCCCGGCGAGCACTGTTCTTGAAGCTATCGCCTGGCTTAGCTATGTCGTCATTGTTGGTGGGGCATTCCTTGCTTACACCTTCTCTCACCGCACCACTAAAAAATAAAGGAAACCCTATGAAGCGCCCACTCGCGATCGGTCTTGCGATCCTCGCTACCGCCACTTTTGCCGGTTGCACCAATAATGCAACCAAGGACAGCAAGGAAGCCTCCGGCGCGCTGACCGTCACGGCCAGCGACACTGCCTGCGACGTCTCCGTCGACAAGGCGCCTTCGGGCACCTTGACCTTCACCGTGAAGAACAACGGCAGCAAGGTAAACGAGTTCTATCTGCTGGCCTCCGACGGTCTCCGTATCCTCGGTGAGGTCGAGAACATCGGCCCAGGCATCACTCGTGATCTGGTACTCGTTGCTCCGGCTGGCAACTACTTCACCGCGTGCAAGCCCGGCATGGTTGGCGATGGCATCCGCAAGCCGTTCACCATCACTGAGTCCGGTGCAGACACCAAGCCCACTGGCGATAATGCTGCTCTCGTTGCCGAGGCCGACCGTATGTATGGCGCCTACGTCAAGGATCAGACCGAGCAATTGCTGACCAAGACTCAGCAGTTCGTCAAGCTCTTCACCGAGCGCAAGGATGCCGAAGCAAAGGCGCTCTACCCTGTTGCTCGTCAGCACTGGGAGCGTGTCGAGACCGTTGCCGAGAGCTTCGGCGATCTCGATCCGCTGATGGATGCCCGCGAGGCTGATCTTGCCGCAGGTGAGAAGTGGACTGGCTGGCACGTCGCAGAGAAGGATCTGTGGGCTCCGGCAAGCGGATACACCGCACTAACCGACGAGCAGCGCAAGGAAATCGCTGACAAGCTGTTGGCCGATACCACCACGCTCTACGACCGCACGCGCAACATGACCTACGCCCTGGACACCATCGCCAACGGCGCTAAGGGCCTGCTTGACGAGGTTGCTACAGGCAAGGTCACCGGCGAGGAAGAGGCCTGGTCACACACCGACCTCTACGACTTCCAGGCCAACGTTGATGGCGCTCGCGTCGCATGGGAAGGCGTCCGCCCGATCTTGCAGCGTAAGAACGCTGATCTCGACAAGGAGATCGCAGCTCGCTTCGAGGCTCTGCAGAAGCTGCTCGACGCCCAGCGAGCCGGCGAAGGCTTCAAGAGCTACGACAAGCTCACTGCTGATGAGGTCAAGGCCTTCTCAGATGCGGTGAATGCTCTGGCTGAACCGCTTTCGAAACTCACGGCTGCGGTTCTGTAATGGCAGAGCTCAGCCGTCGTCAGGTCATAGCTATTGCTGGCAGTGCTACTGCTGCTGGAGCTGCTGTCGGAGTTGGGGCAACTCAGCTACTCAGCGAGAAAACCTCCGACACAGCACCAACTCCATTAGCTCGTACCTATGCCTTCCGTGGTCCGCACCAAGCTGGTATTTCGACTCCCGCCCAAGATCGTCTGCACTTCGCTGCTTTTGATGTGACGACGACCAAGCGCGAAAAACTGGTGGAGCTGTTCAAGGTGTGGACGGCGGCGGCTGAGCGCATGGTGGCGGGGGCGCCGCTAGGGGTCAATGATCCCTACGACGCTCCCCCCACCGATACCGGCGAGGCCCTGGGGCTTCCGCCGTCGGGCCTCACCATCACCTTTGGTGTTGGCCGTTCCCTGTTTACTGCTGCTGATGGAACAGACCGCTTTGGGCTAGCAGCGAAGCTACCCGGTGGTCTGACACCTCTGCCACATTTTGCTGGGGATAATCTCAATCTTGCCTTTAGCGATGGCGATCTGTGTATCCAGGCATGTGCCGACGATCCTCAGATCGCAGTCCATGCGATCCGCAACTTGGCTCGTCTGGGCTTCGGCACAGTTGCAGTTCGTTGGTCACAGCTTGGCTTTGGCCGAACCTCATCGACGTCGACCACACAGAGCACCCCCCGCAACCTGTTTGGTTTCAAGGACGGCACCGCCAACCTGAAAGTCGAAGATCCTGCATTGCTGGATGAGCATGTCTGGATCAAGGCTGGCGATGATTCAGCCGGTGATTGGCTAGCTGGTGGCAGCTACATGGTGACCCGCAAAATCGCCATGAATATCGAAACCTGGGACCGCACTAGCCTGCGCGAGCAGGAAGCGCTCGTCGGTCGTGACCGACGCGATGGCGCACCACTATCTGGCGGTGATGAGTTCACTCCGGTGAACTTTGCCATGACCGGCCGTGGCGGCAAACCGCTCGTGCCTGATGATTCCCATGTCGCGATGGCGCACCCAGAAAATAACAAGG
>JBOFIQ010000134.1:0-6704 GCA_051650245.1 Propionibacteriaceae bacterium
TGATGACGAGTCGATCAGCGCGCCCAGCCAGGCCTCCGGTACAGGTATAACCCAATGATTCAGCCCGAGCCTTGGTATAAGACGTCACTTGCCCCAGGATCACTGCAGCCATCCCTAGCCCGGCGAAATACCAGTGATCGTGCCAGGCCAGCCACAATGTCGCGCCGCCAACAATGGCACCGTCTGCTAACCGGTCTAATGACGAATCAAGAAAGGCGCCAAAAAGCGAAACCTTGCCAGTACGACGGGCTAGCTGTCCGTCCATGCCATCGGTCAAGACCAAGACACCCAAGGCCAGTGCTGATTGCCAGAGCAACCCGTGCGGCACCAAACCTAAGCCAATGCCACATGCAAGGATCGTGCCCGTCCATGACACTGCATCTGGGCTGACTCCACACTTTGCTAATACCGTGACAGCCGGGCTTAACAGCGCGGTATAGAACGAACGCGCCCCTTGGTTATCCAGCACAATTGTCCTCCCACGCTGACGCGATTAGTTGTCGGCCTTCACTCAGTAGCTGCGGGATAGCCCGCGTCTGAGCAATGATCGGGAAAAAGTTCATATCACCAGGCCAGCGCGGCACCACATGCTGATGTACATGCCCAGCAATCCCAGCACCAGCAACCGCGCCTTGATTCATCCCCAGATTGAAACCAGCAGGCTGCGACACTGCCGTCACAACCCGGATCGCTTCTTGGGTGAGAACCGCGATCTCGTCTCGCTCAGCGTCCGTGAGATCGATATAAGACGCCACATGACGGTAGGGACACACGAGCAGATGTCCCGTTGAATAGGGATATAAGTTCATCAAGACGAAGGCATGGGTGCCTCGTCGCACGATGAGTGTCTCGTCATCGCGATATGTCGGGCCTGCACAAAATGGGCATCCCTGGTCTTTGGCCTCGTTGCCGATATAGGCCATCCGGTACGGGGTCCACAACCGCTGGAAAGCGTCAGGAGTTCCCGCAAAAGAATAATCCGGGATGACCGTCTGGGCTGGGGCTATTTCAGCCCCAGCCAGACGATCAGCAGTTGCCATGGTGCTTACTTCCACGTCTCAGCGTTGGGAGAATCGTTACGTCGCGACGTAACCCACTCAACGACGTCGGTCACCGCCTCGGCCACTGGAATCTGGTTACGCTGCGAACCATCGCGGTAGCGGAATGAGACTGCACCAGCATCAACATCATCGCCACCGACGATGAGAATGAATGGCGCTTTCTGCTTGGCAGCGTTACGGATCTTCTTGCCAAAACGATCATCGGAGTGGTCAATTTCGACACGGATACCGTGCTTTTCCAACTCAGCCACAACCTGCGTCAGGTGCTCGCGGTGCTCATCAGCAACCGGAATCGCAGTGACCTGAACTGGAGCAAGCCATGCCGGGAACTGACCGGCGTACTGCTCAATGAGAACCCCCATGAATCGCTCGATTGCGCCAAACTTGGCCGAGTGAATCATGATGGGCTGCTGATGTGACCCATCTGCCGCGACATACTGCAACCCGAAACGTTCTGGCTGGTTGAAGTCGTACTGAATCGTTGACATCTGCCAGGTACGACCGATAGCGTCCTTCGCTTGAATCGAGATCTTCGGGCCGTAGAAGGCTGCACCGCCCGGATCAGCAACAACGCGCAGACCTGACTCATCCGCGATCTGCTGCAAGATTGCTGTCGCCTCAGCCCACTGTTCATCGGTACCGATGAACTTATCTTTCTTCTTGCCATCACTATCGCGAGTCGAGACCTCGAGGTAGTAGTCGTTCATACCGAAGTCGTCAAGCAGGCCAAGGACGAATTTCAGCAAGTGCTTGATTTCGTCCGGTGCCTGCTCCTTGGTGCAGTAGCTGTGCGAGTCGTCTTGAGTGATCATGCGCACCCGGGTCAGTCCCTGGACCACGCCCGATTTCTCATTGCGGTAGACCGTACCGAACTCAAATAAGCGCAGCGGTAGTTCCCGGTATGAGCGTCCCCGTGAGCTAAAGATCAGGTTGTGCATCGGGCAGTTCATGGCCTTGAGCCGGTAAGCTGTTCCCTGCTTGGTGACCTTGCCATTCTCGTCAATCTCGTCATCATGCATCGCGGGGAACATGCCCTCGGTGTAGTACGGCAAATGCCCCGAGGTGTAGAACAGATCCTCTTTGCTGATGTGCGACGTCGAAACGTACTGGAAGCCTTCTTCAATGTGACGCAAGCGAACGTAATCTTCCATCTCGCGCTTGATGACGCCACCCTTGGGGTGAATCAACGGCAGGCCTGGCCCCACAAGATCATTAAAGGAGAACAGGTCCATCTCGGCACCGATACGACGGTGATCGCGCTTCTCTGCCTCCGCAATACGGTTCTTATAGGCCATGAGATCGTCCTTCGACGCCCACGCCGTACCGTACACGCGCTGCAGCGATGCCTTCGCCTGATCGCCGCGCCAATACGCAGCAGAACTACGCGTAAGTGCCCAGCCGTTACCCAAGTACCCGGTGTGAGGAACATGCGGGCCACGGCACAAATCGCCCCAAGCGCATTCCCCATTGGGACGGACATTGTCATAGATCGTCAGCTCAGCGCCGCCAACCTCAACGCTGCTGCCATCGTCGGCATTAGCGCCACCTTTATCGGTGATCAGCTCCAATTTGAATGGCTCATTGGCCAGTTCCACTCGTGCTTGCTCGTCAGTGACGACGCGGCGCACGAAACGCTGCTTCTCTTTGACGATGCGGCCCATGATTTTCTCAATTTCCTTGAGATCGTCAGGGGTGATGGAACGCGGGACCTGGAAGTCGTAGTAAAAACCGTCCGTGATGGGCGGGCCGATACCGAGCTTGGTCTCAGGGATGTATTCCTGGAGCGCCTGTGCAGTCACGTGACCGCAGGAGTGGCGCAGAATCGACAGGCCCTCATCGCTGGTCGCCATAACTGGCTCGACGACATCGCCATCTGCAAGTTCGCGGTGAAGATCGCGGGTCTCGCCATTGACTTTCATCGCCACAACTGTGCGATCTTGACCGTACAGGTCGAGACCAGACGGTGTCTCAGTAAAGACTTTGTCCTCTCGAGAATCGTCACGGATGAGCGTAAGTGAGATGGACATGGTCTACCTTTCGTGGCGCGACCGGCCATACCGGGGCTCGGTCGTCTTTATTGGTAATCCCTATTGTGCCGTATTTATCGATGGCGTGCGCGGCCGATCAATGGCCGATCATCATCTGCACGATCTCGACGTCTGTACCTGCCATACCGTCATGGGCTACGCGACAGATGTTGTGGATCGTCTCTTCTGGGTCATCACCGACGAGCCCATGACCTGGCAGGAAGGTTTTATTCCGTTCGGCCATATCGACCCCGCAGGTAGCATTCTCGACTGCCACCGAAATCTTGGATGCGCAGGAGGGCTTCGCGCCATCACAAACCATGCCACCACTGGTGGCAATGGTATTGACCACAGCCATGCCGATCTGGCGATGATCTAGGCCTTTGAGTCGAGCAATTCCAGCACCAGCACCGCTTGCTGCAGAGACCACACCACAGAAGGCCGAGAGACGCCCTGACAAGCGCTTTTGATAGATCGCGACGAGGTTCGACACGATCAAGGCGCGACGTAGCTCGTCGGTGCTGCTGCCCAACTCGCGGGCATAGGTCAGCACCGGCATGGAGACAGTCAAGCCCTGGTTTCCGGACCCAGAGTTAATCAAGACAGGTAGCGCACAACCACTCATCCGCGCGTCTGAACCAGCAGCGGTTCTAGCCCGAGCGAGTACATGGACGTCGAGCATACGGGTTTCGGTCAGCGTCTTACCGATCTCTGCGCCCCAACCTCCACGTAAGCCCTCTTCGGCAATGATTTCATTGGAGGCGACCTGTCGATCAAGTAAGTCAGCAAGCTGCGGGCGCGCCTCTAAATCGACGGTATCGGCAAAGTCCAAGATCCGCTCTAGCGTGAAGAGATCATCAGGAATAGCTGCTGACTCTGAGGTCGCGAATGGCGCCTCGATGAGAACGTCACCATTGCGGGTGCTACGACTCACATGGGTGTGGGTTCCTTCCAACCGCACCGAGGCTTCCTCCCCCGCTGCTCGCGCAGTGACGTCGATCCACAGCCCGGTGACGCCTTCTTCTAACTCCACTGTGACGTGCCCCTGCGCAACATAGTCAGCAGCAGCGGAGGCATCTTCTTCGGTGGCAGCTTCTAGACAACGCAGTTGGTCTTCTTCGCGACCCGCGAGCGCACCTAATGCTGCCGCGATTTCCATTCCAGCGCGCCCACCCGAGCGAGGTACCGTTACGGCTCGAGCATTCTTGATGATGGTGCCGCTACACCGAAGGACAAGCGATGTCGGTCGCTTCCCCAATGAGGCCCGTGCCAGCGCAGCCGCTAAGGCAATCGCAATCGGTTCAGTACAGCCCGTCGCGGGGACGATATCGGCAAGGAGCACCGGTTCAAAGGCGTCCTGATAGCGCAACTCCATAATGCTCCTTGTGCCGTGACTATGTGTGAGTTTATCGCCGAAGCATGTACTGCACGAGTAGGGGTAGCAATGATGGTGGGCGCCCGGTTCCCCGAACGCCCACTATGACACCGTATGGCGCTACTTTCGATACAGCTTCTTGGTCTGATAGACCGGCTCACTGGTGACATTGATATTGAGAGCACGGAAGATACCCTCATCAACGCTGCCCAGAATGGTTGTGGTGTGAATATCGCAACCACGCAACTGTTCCAACGCTTCTAAAGCCAGCTTTGCCGTGGGATTCGTTGCTGCCGACGTCGACAAAGCGATGAGCACTTCATCGGTATGCAATCGGGGGTTTTGCGAGCCAAGATGCTGGGTTTTGAGCGTCTGGATCGGCACGATGGCATCAGGAGCCAAGAGATCGATCTTGTCGTCAATTCCGGCAAGTTTCTTCAACGCATTGAGTAGCACTGCCGACGAGGCACCCAACAACTTCGACGTCTTGCCCGTCACGATCGTGCCATCAGGAAGTTCCAATGCCGCCGCCGGAGCCTTCGTCGCTTTGGCAAGTTCAAGTGCCGGAGTGACGACGGGCAGATCGGCCTTATCAAAACCCAATCGGCTCATGATGAGCGCACATCGCTCTGATTGCACCGGCTCTAGCTGATCTTTAGCCTCGACGACCAAGCTCTTGTAGTAGCGACGAATGATCTCGTGTTTGCCCGCCCGCTGACAGATCTCGTCATCAACGATGGCCTTACCTGCCATATTGACGCCCATATCCGTCGGCGACTTGTACGGCGATTCACCTCGGGTGCGTTCGAGCAACCTGTTCAATACCGGGAATACTTCAACGTCGCGGTTGTAGTTGACGACCTGTTCACCATAGGCAGCCAAGTGCCATGGATCGATCATATTGACGTCATCAAGATCAACAGTGGCTGCTTCGTAGGCCACATTGACCGGGTGCTCTAGCGGTAGGTTCCAGATCGGGAAGGTCTCCCATTTGGCATAACCAGAATCGATACCGCGCTGATGGTCGTGGTAGACCTGCGACAAGCAGGTTGCCATCTTGCCTGATCCTGGGCCCGGAGCCGTGACGACAATGAGATTGCGCTCAGTCTCAACGTATTCGTTCTTGCCATAGCCCTCACCAGAAACGACGTGATCGACGTCATGTGGGTAGCCCGCGATGGGGTAATGCCGATAGACCTGGATCCCCATCCGTTCGAGCTTGCGCTTGAAGGTACGAGCCGGGCGGTTATCTTCGGCGATTTGAGTAATGACGACGCTACCGACGTAAAGCCCACGAGCCCGGAAAGCATCGATGAGACGTAGCACGTCCTCGTCGTAGGTGATACCAAGGTCAGCCCGGACCTTATTGCGTGCGAGATCCTTGGCGCTAATGACGACGATCACTTCGACGTCATCGGCCATCGATTCCAACATCGCGATCTTGTTATCTGGAGTGAAACCAGGAAGTACTCGGGAGGCGTGGAAGTCATCAAAGAGCTTTCCGCCGAACTCCAGGTACAGCTTGCCGAACTGTGCTCGACGTTCATTGATGAACTTCGACTGGAGGCTGATGTACCTCTCGCGGTCGAATCCAATACTGCGCATGAGGTCCCCTCTGGGTAGCTGACCGATCTACTTTAGCCCCAAGCACTGGGTAATAAATCCGGATCGCTAAAACTGGGAAACCCTTTCCATGGCAGGATGAAGCCATGGCTCTCTCCCCCGAACTGTTCACTGATTTCCTCCTCAGCAGCGGCGCACTCACCTTTGGTGACTTCACAACCAAATCTGGCCGCAAGACGCCGTACTTCATCAATACCGGAACATTCCACACCGGACCACAACTAGCGCTCCTTGGTGAGGCCTATGCCGGGACCATTCTGGATCAGATGGGACCAGTCGATGTCGTTTTTGGACCGGCCTATAAGGGTATTCCGCTTGCAGTTGCCGCTGCGACAGCCTTAGCCGAAGACGGCCTGAGCGTGTCCTATTCCTCACTGCGCAAAGAGGCCAAAGATCACGGCGATACTGGCTCCTGGCTAGGCCATATCCCCACAGCCAAGGAACGTGTCGTTATTGTCGAAGACGTCACGACCGCTGGCACTTCTGTACGCGAGTCAATGCCTGCACTGCTCCAGACCGGCTGCACTGTCGTTGGCTTGGTCATTGCAGTGGATCGTCAAGAGCGTGGCACTGAAGCCTTGTCTGCGTTGACTCAGATCAGCCAGACCTACGGCATCA
>JBOFIQ010000135.1:0-1185 GCA_051650245.1 Propionibacteriaceae bacterium
AAGCGACGAGGAATGGCAGCCAGACCATGCCACCGACCTGCTTAGCGACAGAACCCGTGAGAGCATAGATACCCGTTCCGAGGATATCGCCGACGATAAAGAGCAGGAGCAGCCCAGGGCTGATAGCCCTTTTTAGTTCGGTGGTGTCATCGGTGCTATCGATGGGCGTACGTGTCGTCATGACAGACTCCTAGAGATCTTCTACTGAAGAACCAATCCTCGTGATCTGCTATGCCTGTGCCTAGTCGTTTAGACAAGATGTCGCAAAATCGTTATCAAGTGGGTTGCATTGGTTTAACTGGCGGGCTACAGCGACAATAGAACGATGATTGATCCCCTTGACGTCGTCTGGCAGATCCTGCCGCCAGTGCCTGCGGGCAACCCGGTGGATATCGCTGAGCGGCGTCTTGCGCGCGATCAGGAACTGGCTTTACGCTCGCTTCCGCCGCGTACTGACGCTCCAGCTCAGATTTTAGCTGCGGGGCTTAAAGCCCGTTCGCTTGATGAGTTGATGCGCTACGACGAACTGGAACAGCATTTTCGGGCATTGGTTCCAGGGGAGCAGAACATCCTTGACCTGTACTTGGCGCCGCAAACTGCTGACGTCGCGGCCCGTGTGGTGCGCGATCACCCGGAGTCTGCTTTAGCCAAGATTCGTTATGCCCTGGTTTTGCTGCAAGCGACTCTCGATCAGACCGAGACGGATGCTTTTGCGCAGATTTCTGGTGATAGTTACCGCTCATGGGCAGTGGAATTGCTGTATCAGGCGATTGAGATCATGGGGCCTAGTGCGTTATGGCCGTGGCGGATTCTGGAGGCTGCTGCGTTTGAGGACGCGAATGAGTCATTGTTGAATGAGGCCGCTGCCGGGTGGCAGGCGATTGATCCATTCGACCCGGTTTGTGCGATGGCGCAGGTGCGGTATTACGCGGCTCGGACGTCATTTGCCCAGGCGATTGAGCATTCTGTCGATCTTGTGCGGGAGGCGCCGGAGGGCCATGACGTCCATGCTGTCATTCCGGGTGCTGTGTCGTTGATGGTCGAAACGCGGCAGTCGTTAGAGCCTTACCAAGAGTTTCGATGTCTCATTCTTGATAGTTATGCGCATGGGGTTGGGTCGTCGCAGGCGGTAGCGGGACTGCATACGAACTGGGCTCAGCATCAGTTCGCGGGAGCGTTGCATGG
>JBOFIQ010000136.1:0-2697 GCA_051650245.1 Propionibacteriaceae bacterium
TACCCAGGTCGATACGGTGTTGCTCCGCTTTCTGCGCAATGAAGCAGAGGTGGGTTTCTATAGCGTCGCAACGAAGGTCAAGCAGGCCCTCGTCGCAGTGGTTACAGCGTTGGGGGCGGTCATGCTGCCCCGGGTGACGTATCACGCTGAGCGTCAAGAATGGGAGCGATTTAATCAGTTGCTGCGCACGACGATCAGCGTGGTGTTGATGTTGTCATTGCCGCTGGCGCTGTTCTTTGGCCTCTACGCTGGCCCGACAATTCGTATCTTGGGCGGGGCGCGGTTTACCCCGGGTATTGCCATGTTGCAGCTCATCATCGGCTCACTGGTCTTTATTGGCGTAACCAATATCCTCGGATTTCAACTGCTCATTCCGACGCGGCGAGACAAGATCGTGGTCTATTCCGTCGTGGTAGGTGCGATAGTCGATATCGTGCTGAACTTTGCGCTGGTGCCGCAGCTTGGCGGACGCGGCACCGCCATCGCGACGTTGGTGGCCGAATTCGCGGTGTTGCTGTTCCAACTTCGTGCAACCCGCAAACAGTCGTGGCCCGCATTTGCGGCAGTCCGCTGGGGTAACTTAGCGCTGGCTTTGGCCGCGGCTGCTGCTGTAAGTGGGGCAGTGCTCATCGCGCCATTACCCGATCTGGTGCGGTTCATCGTCGGTGCCTTTGCGTGTTTTGGTGCCTATGTCGCGGTCTTGGGGTGGCGTCGTGATGCGGTGCTGAGTGCAGTGAGCACGCTCATGCAGCGAGTGAAGGGGAGCAGCTAATGCGACGGTCTAGCTGGTTCTGGACGCTGGTGTTAGTCCTCTGCGTGGTTGTGGCCGGTATTGGCAGTGTCCGCTCTCCACGTCCACCGGTTCCTGGACGGCAACTCCATCTATCCAAAGTTGATGTTGTCGATCCACGCTATGGCTATCTTTATGATGATCCGAAGGCCCCGTACCTCATCGATGGCTCGATGGGTTTCCAGTGGTACAACGAAGATGCCATGAACCCGGATTATTCACGGTTCCCGGCGGGCGGGTTTAACCTCATCGTCTACGTCGATGGGTGCGCCCCGGTCAATCATCTCGTGCTCAATGTGTCGGGTAACCCCATCGGCCTCAAGATTTACCAGCCTAAAGAGACGTTGGTTGAGCCGATTCCCTTCGCGCTCGCGGATTGGGAACTGGTGACAGATATTCCTGATGCCCCCTCGGTGACGACATTGGATGTCCCCACGATTCATCGCTGCTACTTCATGGTGCAGCTCTACCGGCTCCCTCTTGCACCAGGAAAGACACAGGTATATCGCGCTGGTATTGCTGAGATTCGTGCCTACCAGTAATACCGACGAGCACCTCTAGCCCCACGGTTTTGCCCCCGTCATACCGTTAGCTAGAGTAAGTAACTCGGTAGTGCTGGGAGGAGCGCGAACCATATGAGAGCTCGATCACGATCAGGTTCAGTAGATCTCAACGCACCACTTCAGCCCAAGTCAGAGGCAATATCGGCCAGATTGTATGGCGCGGCCTGGACGTCAGAACCACATATCGGCAAGCGCCCGCAGCGGATGCGATCGGCAACAAATATCTTGCGGATGGCGCCCTATCTCAAGCCGTATCTTCCGCGCTATCTCGGCATGTTCGCTATCGCCTTGGTGACAACTGGTATCGGTATCGTCACCCCACTGGTCACTCGCCAATTGATCGATGGTCCGATTCAGCACCACTCGGGATCAGGGGTGGTGTGGTGGGGGCTGCTCGCACTGAGTTTGGGGATCGCTGAAGCGGTGCTGCACTGGCTGCGACGTTGGCTGATCTGTCGGGCAACGTCATCGGGCGAAACTGGTATCCGGGTTGAGGCATATGCCAAGTTGCAGCAACTGCCCCTAGATTTTCATCGGCAATGGCAGTCGGGGCAGTTGCTCAGCAGAATGATGAATGATCTGGGGACGATCCGTCGATTTCTGAACTTCGGTTTGCTTTTTCTCGTGATGAATCTGGTGCAGATCATCGTCGTCAGCATCATGTTGTGCGCTATGTACTTGCCCTTGGGGCTCATCGTGATCGGGGCGGTAGTTCCAGTCGCGGGACTGTGCGTTGTCGTTCACAAGAAGTTGATTAGCCTGTCCCGCCAGGTTCAAGACGAGACTGGCGACGTTGCCAGCTCCGTGGAGGAGAGCGTTCAAGGGCTGCGGGTGGTGAAAGCCTTTGGCCGTGCTGACTACGTCTATGCCAACTTCGATGCGCGGGCCAAGAAGCTCTACGCAACAACGTTAGCATCGGTCAAACTCAAGGCGTATTTCTGGACTTTCCTGGAGGTTGTCCCGAACCTTGCACTCGTCGCAGTGCTGGGGATGGGAGCACTTGCAGCAGCACAACACCAACTCACCATCGGCACGTTGGTCGCCTTCATCACCTTGTTGTTGTCGATTGTTTGGCCCGTGAGTTCCTTGGGCTTTCTCCTCTCGCAGGTGCAAGAGGCAATGACGGCTGCTGATCGGGTGGCAGAAATCTTTGATGCCCCCACGACGATCACCGGTGGCACACGCGAACTGGAGCAGGTTGCCGGAAAACTGAGCCTGCGCAATGTGAGCTACCAGTTCCCCGATGCTGATACACCAGTTCTGCATGACCTCAATCTGGAGCTAGCTCCGGGCGAGACGCTGGCGATTGTGGGCGGTACTGGGTCGGGCAAGACAGTGCTGACG
>JBOFIQ010000137.1:0-1273 GCA_051650245.1 Propionibacteriaceae bacterium
GGCCCGCAACGATTGCTGCGAACAGGATCAGACCAACCCACGCGCCAGGGCCGTCGAAGTAATCACCGGCAAGTGCCTTGATGGCCAGTGGTTCTTCAAGGCCACTACCGGCAACAATTCCGGCGTAGAGCACGCCGAAGAGTGATTCACCAACGATGAGGCCAGTGGCGAGGAGCGTACCCAGCCGCTTAGAGCGTTCTGGATCGACCTGCTTGTTGGCCCACTTGTCGTAGCACAGACCGATGATCGCGCCGACGGTAATCATGAAGGTCATGTCGCAGGGCAGGTACATACCCATACCGACGGCCAGCGGCGGAAGTGCCAGCTTGACGGCACGCTTCTTGTTAGTCCGAACAAGAACCTCATCAATAGCAATGACCACAGCGCCGATGATCGCACCAAGGCCAAGCAGACCCCAGTCAATAGAGCCACCGAAAACACCCTTAGCCAGCGAGGAAATGAGCGACGCCTGCGGAGCGGCAAGTGCATTCTCACCAGCGCCGGGAGCACCGTCGAAGCCGAAGGCCCCGTTGAGCAGGTTGAGCACTGGCGGAATAACGAGTGATCCGAAGATGACACCAATGACCAGCGCAACCTGCTGCTTCCACGGGGTAGCTTCGACCAGTTGGCCGGTCTTGAGGTCCTGCAGGTTGTCATTGGAAATCGTCGCAACGCCAAAGACCACTGCTGCGGTGAATAGCGTGTAGGCCACGAGCGCGGTCATCTGGCTATCGTCGGCTGGCTTGCCATTGACTGCGTAAATTACAAGTGCAGCAGTGATAACACCGAGAATGCCCACACCCGAGATTGGCGAGTTCGAGGCTCCGATGAGACCAGCCATGTAGCCACATACCGAGGCCACCGCCAATCCAATCACGAGGATGAACAAGACCGCGACAATCACAAGGAGAAGCGGGTTATGCAGAACCTTGGCACCTCCAGTGCGCAGGAAGATGAACAGCAATGCACCAACCGGCAGCATTGAGCCCAATGTGACCATGAGTACGGTCTTCATCGAGAGGTCGCGCTCTGTGCGCGGAATCTCGACGCCTGCGGCGCCCTTCTTGCTGTCGGCGAGGGATTCCTTGATGCCCTTGACGATGGGGCCGATGACCTTGAAGAAGGTCCATACAGCCGCAATCGCGATGGTACCGGCGCCGATGAAACGAACATCTTGCTTGAAGATGAACTTGATTGACTTCATCATCGTGCCCTTATCGGCAAGATGCCCGGCAGTGCGAATCGGGAGTAAGACGAAGAAGGAGATCACGAT
>JBOFIQ010000138.1:0-1494 GCA_051650245.1 Propionibacteriaceae bacterium
AATCAGCCCCCGCGAAAACAGCGACTCGACGTTCCTGGCGCGGCTGAAGGCCATGCCCGCGAACGATCCGGGCAACGACCGCGCGATCGACGCGCCGACCGGCAACGGGCACATCTTCCTGCTCGCCGAACCATGTGCGCCCATATCTGGTCGTGACGTGCAAGCAGACATCGCACCTGTCATCTGGAACGAGATTGTCAACCATGCGACTGGAGGCGTTCTGGGTTCTTTGACTGAGCGAACTCGTGATTCTCGCGGCCTTGGGCTGGCGTTCCCGGTCGCTGCTGAACAGACCATCGAGCGCCAGAACGAGGATGATGTTGCACATCTCTTGGTGCTCGATGAGGACAACAGCATCGAGTTCGTCAGTGGCGGCGGGACCTACTACCGCCGCGGAGGGCCGGGAGGCGAGGACGGCACTGAACTCGTCGGCACCCCGGCATCGTCGTGAGCGCTGTGCGCGAGTTCTTGCAGTTGATCGAGGTACTCTCGCAGAAGCACTGGGCATACAGCGGCGCGTGGCGCGTTGGCCTTCATATCAACGGGCTCAAGGGCAAGCCAGTTTCCTTCAATGACCTAAGGCGTCACAACATTACGTTTGCCAACAACACAGTGACGGCTCATATCACCACGTCGCCTGCGACTTGGGACGACGGCGTCGACCCCATTGCGCGCAAGCTAATGACGGGCTTTTTACGGGCCATAGGCTGTGAGAAGTGGAGTCTGGACAACATCATGCGCCAATAGACTCGCCGACCTCTGGTCGGCTCCAGCCATGTCGTCAATGAAGTTACCGCTAGCTTTGGACCAAAGGATGACGCGGGGCGACTTCCCGGTCGCCGAAGTTCTCCTAGACTGCGCTCAGCCTCGGAAGGGTCCTCAATGCTCATCCCAACGACTGCGAAGCAACTCGACCTGTTCACCGTAGGTCTTGAACTGCTTTGCTTGATCCACTAGCGCTCCCGCACTCCTGGGGAAACGAAGACCGGCCCTGGACTCCCGAAGCGGGCAGCGGAACCGGTCATGTTGCACATAATGCAACCCCATCCCCTCTGTACAGGCAAGGGACTCAAGCAAGCTTGCTCTGTTAGCTCCCACCTGCGCCTGCGATCGAGACCGCTTCCTCATCGACAACGCTTAGGACATCGACTGATGCTACCTGGAAAATCTCGTCCACCAATACGTCAGTTCATTCCCACACTTTCGCCTCGACGGCCGCTGCTAGGAGAACTTCATAGAATAAGCCCCGAGCTGCGGGTACATGCATACTCTGGACTGAGTCGTCAATAGACACTCATGTTCTTGCAACCGTTTCGTAGCGCGGGATCCACTCGTTCTCGTTCACTCCGCAGGCCCAACGAGTCCGCGACAAGATTCCAACACCGGCAGAAGCTTAGGTATGTAATTACTGGAGCTGACACAATATTTCTGCTAAGATCGTTGTCGCAGACCCCCTCCGCACGTGCGGTATCCGGGGGTCTTGCTGTATCTACC
>JBOFIQ010000139.1:0-2313 GCA_051650245.1 Propionibacteriaceae bacterium
AGGTCTGGCGAGTCCCGGTTCGTGAAGCAGATTCAGCAGCAATCGCTGATGCCATCACTGACCAGTTGATTCGTGCTGATCTTGTCGTCATCACCACCGGTGGAACTTCTGCCGAGCGCGATCAGATCCGTGCCATCATGGCGGCTCTTGGCCCCACTGACCTCGCCGATATTGCAGTCGAACCAGGCCGGTCACAGTCCATTGCCGTGGTTGGCGCTGATGACGATCAGGTTCCGGTTATTTTGCTTTCGGGCGATCCGGGAGATAGCTACGTAAGCTACATCGCCTTTGTCCGACCGCTGATTCGCAAGCTCATGGCCCGTGAACCGTATGTGCAAAAGGGAGTCCGGGCGATCACCACGACGATTATCCGAGCACCCAAGGACGAGGTTGCGCTCGTGCGCGGTGTCGTTACCGAAGAAATCGGTGGCCGTCGTGTGGTGGAGCCGCTGCCGCTATCGGACGAACATCAGCTTGGTGATCTCACCCGGGCCAATGCCTTGATCGTGGTTCCCGAAGGCCATGACATGGTTCGGGCCGGTGATCCTGTACAGGTGTTGCTGCTGGACGAGGAGTGAGCGAGCTTCCACGTCCAGCATTCCCCGCACGACCTGGTTGGCCCGTTTCGCTGGACTATGGCTCGATCCGGCTGCGGGCGCTCCAGCGTCAAGATCGTCGAGTCTGGCAACAGTTACGTCGCGATAACTGGGCATGGCTGGAGCAGTGGGAGCCAACGCAGCCACCGGGGGCTACAAGCCAGTCGTTGAGCTTTTCAGCGATGGTGCATCACCAGCGACAGCTAGGACGAGCGCAAGGTGGTTTGCCCTGGGCCTTGTCGTGGATCGGTGATGGCGGTGACACGCTCATCGGGCAAGTGCATGTGTCGGGGATTCAGCATGGTTCGGCGCAACTGGCTCAGGTGGGTTATTGGATCACACAGCCGATGGCTGGGCGGGGGATCATGCCTGTTGCGGTGGCGCTGGCGGGAACACCGTTGACGGCGGTGCAATGGTCGGCGGGGGATCATGCCTGTTGCGGTGGCGCTGGCGGGAGATTACTGCTTTGAGGTACTGGGTTTACATCGTCTAGAGATTGCGATCCGTCCTGAGAATAGTTCATCGCTGCGGGTCGTAGAAAAACTTGGTTTTCATGAAGAAGGGCAACGTCGCGCATATCTCCATATCGATGGTGCCTGGCGTGATCACCGAGTATTTTCCATGGTGCGAGAAGAGTGCCCGCAAGGATTGCTTGCATGCTGCCCTGAGCCTTGTTGGTAAGGCTTTTTTCCTAGCGATTGGCTAGCTCTCGGCGTGGCAGGATCCAAGAAGTTGTCGATTCATTTACCGTGGGTACATGGAGCTTTCGGGAGTGATTGTGGGGTTGGTGGCCGTCGTGGGGCTGCTCTATCTCGTGCCGCTCTACTTGAGCACCCGCGAGGTTGATGAGGATGACGTCGAGGAGACGCCATTTACTGACTCAGTGCGGCTCGTTCATGATGTGCGTTCCGATGACCCGGAAACTCTTGATCTGTCCACTCCCTACATGCGCGCTACTGTGCGTTACGACGTGGCACGTCAGGCTGCTCGTGCGGCTCGCAATCGTCGTCGAATGATGGGGTTGCTGCTGGCAGTGCTAGTGATCGTGTGCGGCACGACTGTGGCCGGGCTGACGTCCTGGAGTAATGTCGCGCAAGCTGGTGGGGTTCTGGGTGGCTATCTGGTGATTTCTCGCGTGGCAACGATGTTGCAGAATCGACGTTTTGACGCTCGGCTGCGACGCTTGGAGCTTGCTGACGAGGAGCCCACGGTGTGCTTCACCTTGGCTGCTAATACGCATGAACGCGATGTCGAAATCTCTGCGCCGATTGTTTTCACCGGTTCCTTGTGGGACCCGGTGCCTGTGACTGCGCCGACCTATGTTCAGCAGCCGTTGGCACCTCGTACGGTGCGCACTATTGATCTTTCGGCCCCTGAAGCTAGCCCACGTCGCGACCCCGTGCTCGTGCCCGAGGAGACTCTGGAATCGATCCAATTGCCCCATGCAGTTGGTGAATGAGGAGACGATTCGGTATAGTCTGGTGAGCAAGTTCTAGGGGCTATGGCGCAGTTGGTAGCGCGTCTCGTTCGCAATGAGAAGGCCAGGGGTTCGAATCCCCTTAGCTCCACCAGATATTCAAGGTTCGAACGTGGTAAGAGTTCGGGCCTTGTTTCTGTCTTGGCCCAGGCGAGGGCGTTGGCGTTGATCTTGGGGGCGAGGAACATCTAGAAGGGTCTGTTGTTCTCGACGCGGAGTGAGACGCATCGATTGCGAAGT
>JBOFIQ010000140.1:0-1680 GCA_051650245.1 Propionibacteriaceae bacterium
CGCCTGGATAGCGGTAAGAAATATTGTCGACAACCAGCTCGTTCACACGGGCGATGTTGGCTGTGCCACGAGGCATATGTTGTTGCTCAACGAAGGCGAAGTATCGAGTCGCCATCTGACTTGACACAATCACATCACCGATGTTGTGTCCTGCTTGGCTGGTGATTCCTAGTCCGGAGATAACCGCCATTACACCCGCAGCGATCCCACTAGAACTTCCTCCATGACACATCACTATCGACCACAAAGCCAGACCAAGAAGCACAGATGTGACCAGCCCAGAAGTAACGGAGTAGGTCGCATCGCGGGTCTGCATAGCTCGCTTCAGTGAGTAGCATGCGGTTTGTCGCTCTCCGGCAAGATCAGAAATCTTTCCGCTCGTACCCAGCGAAACGAGTTCGGTACTCGTGCGTTGATCTGTGAGCTGAGTGGCGAGGTAATTGAAACGACGCTGTTCTTTGCCGATCATCGGCCAGTAGCGATCGGCGTTCTTCGATGCGAACAAAGAGGAGATAATGAGAGGCGCCAAAGCTCCCATGATGAGCACAGCAGCAGCAAGACTGACAGGTATCAAGGCAAGGAAGATGCCCACAATTCCGAGGACCGACGTAACTATCCGCATTACCCAGTGCGCCATACCAGCCACATGAGTGGAAGCGGCATCACATACGGTGCGAGCCTCGTCAGCGACTGCTGGATCAGCCAGCTCGCGAGGCTGCATCTGGGCCATGACGTCGAGGACACGACGGCTATACACTCCTCGCATCTTCTCCATGAGCATGCTGCCGAGAGCCCCACGCACCACTTCTACTGTTAGCCCCAAGCCGACAAGCAGAGCAAGTATGACGGTGGCCCAGAGCACCTTACCCGTGGTTGCTCCGCTACTTGCCACATTCGCGAGGTGCCGCATGCCTACAATCTGCAATGATGGCAGCGCGCCTAGCAATGCCATCATCGCTACCATCGCCGACATAGCAATTGGCGCTGCCCGGAACTCAGCCCCAATGGTTTTGGCGCTGTTTCTCAGTATGCGCATAAGGTCTCCCGTCTGAGATGGAAGCCTAATAGCCTTCCACAGGTGCAGCTGGGATCGACACCAGCGATATCGGGTGACGCCTTTTGGATGAACTCTGCACGTCATGGCTGTGGTTACCCGTGATACGCAACGACTAGCGCATTGACCGAACCTCAACCATAACGTACAGTTTTACGTACAGGAGGTGTTCGATTGAAAACACTCAGCTACACCGAATCCCGCGCGAACTACGCGCAAGTTCTCGACGACGTAGTCAACAATCGCGAGGAAACGATCATTACGCGCGCTGGGCATGAGCCCGTTGTCATCGTCTCACTGGCTGACTATGAATCTCTACGAGAGACTGCCTATCTTCTCCGCTCCCCCGCCAATGCCCGACGCCTTCTCGATTCCATTGAGAACCTCGAGAAGGGCCGCGGGTCTCGGCACACTCTCATCGAGGACTGACTCGTGCTCCTTGTTTGGGACGAATCCGCTTGGGAAGACTATCTATGGTGGCAGACCGAAGACCGTCGCATACTAAAGCGGATCAACCAGATCATTCAGGATATTTCCCGCAACGGCAACGAAGGTATCGGTAAGCCAGAGGCCCTCAAACATGGGCTCTCGGACTACTGGTCTCGACGCATCACCGACGAACACCG
>JBOFIQ010000141.1:0-1061 GCA_051650245.1 Propionibacteriaceae bacterium
CAATTGGAGCACCATTACCAGGCGCATTCGTCATGATGGCAGTGATCGGTTCACCGGCAAGCTCTGTGGCCGTGACCGCCTCGGGAGTAAGCCGGGACAGCGTAGTCTTTTGCTCCTGGTTCGTAGGCGAATCCACGCGGGCATAGAACGACTTACCAAACTCTGCTTCGATCTCAGCGTAATTCTGCGACGGTGACTTTCCGGTGACGGCTTGAATCTCTGCAGCCAACAGCGCCAGCAAAATGCCGTCTTTATCTGTGGTCCAGGTGGAGCCATCCATCGCCAGGAATGAGGCTCCTGCTGATTCCTCTCCACCAAAGCCCAACGTGGCAGTAGAAAGTCCAGGGACAAACCACTTGAATCCAACTGGAACTTCGACGAGGTCGCGTCCAAGAGAGCAAGCGACCTTATCGATCAGTGAGCTCGATACCAAGGTCTTGCCAATACCTGCGGCAGGATTCCAGCCAGGACGATGACCAAAGAGATAGCGAATCGCCGTCGCGAGGTAAGCATTGGGGTTGAGCAAGCCAGCATCGGGAGTCACGATACCGTGGCGATCAGAGTCAGCGTCGTTGCCCGTCGCGATCTGGTACTTCTCCCGGTTCGCAATCAGCGATGCCATGGCATAGGGAGAGCTGCAATCCATGCGGATTTTGCCGTCGTGATCCAAGGTCATGAAGCGCCAGGTGGGATCAACTTCCTTATTGACAACAGTGATACCAAGCCCGGCATCAGCGAGCATGGCCCAATAATCAACGGCTGCACCGCCAAGAGGATCGGCACCAATCGTGAGCCCGGCCGCACGGATGGCATCAAAATCGATAGCCGTTGTGAGATCGTGGCAATACGGAGTGCGGTAATCAAAGCGAGTAACGTCACCGGTACAGCGCTCATAGGGGATACGTGCGACGCTACGGAAAGTACCCAACAACTCATTAGCGCGACGCGCAATCCAACTCGTGGCATCAGTATCTGCTGGGCCACCGTGGGGCGGGTTGTATTTGAAGCCACCATCGCGTGGCGGGTTATGTGATGGAGTCACGATGATGCCATCGGCTAGG
>JBOFIQ010000142.1:0-4730 GCA_051650245.1 Propionibacteriaceae bacterium
CCACATCTGAGATCATTGCCCAGGTTATCGGGACCGTGGAAGTCCCGGTCGAGGATCGAACCGCGGTCTAAACCGATGACAGCCGAATCTCCGTCTGACGTGCACGCCGTCACGCCAGATTGCGCCACTGCTGCTCCCCCTGGGCCTTGGTATCGACGGTTCATGTGGTGGTTGAACCGCTCAGAGCCAGGTATTCATTTAGGTGCCGCATTGTTAGCCATCGCCATCTTGCTTGCGCTTGCTGCAGCGGTCAAACAGCCTGCCCTGGCACTCATTGCGCTACTTTGCCTTGCCGCCATACTCGGCATTCGGGTCTTTTGGGATCATGCTTTTTCCCAGCTAAGTTACGAACGTCGAGTCAGCATGAAGCGGGCCCACATTGGTGACGAAGTCGACATAGAACTCATCGCCATCAATAAGAAACCAATTCCGATTAGTCGCCTCGACGTATCGGAGCTGGCCAGCGGTCGCACGGTTATCCAGGACCACCCATTGCGGGCGCGGATCGCTACTCACGAGCAGACCTTTGACACCATCTTCTCGCTTGGCGCCTACGAACGTGCTGTTCAGCGCTATACCCTCGATTGCCAGAATCGTGGGTGGCAACGTCTTGGGCCTGCCCGCGTTATCGCCGCTGACCCGCTGGGCTTAGTGACCAGAGATGGCGCGATCAACGGCTCCTCGGGAGTCTTGGTTATGCCCCGCACGGTGCCCATGCTGACCCCGGTGATTCCAGCCCGGTTGCCCTTGGGCGAGGCAAAACCGACAGCACCGCTGGCGGAGGACCCCTCGCGGGTTAATGGCATCCGACCCTATGTCGCAGGTGATTCGTTACGTCAGATTAACTGGCGCGCTACCGCACGCACTGGGGAGCTACAAACCCGTATCCACGAACAATCTGCTGACCCCGTCACCATGATCTTTCTCGATACCGCTAACACTGCGGATTGGGATGCCCCTGTAGATGAGGTGCTGGAACTCCGCGTCGTTGTCGCTGCATCGCTGGCTCGGGCACTGCTACGCGATCGCCAACAAGTGGGGCTCATCGCCAATGCTCCATTGCTCAACCGACGCAAGCGCACCGTCGTTCCGGCCACACGAAAGCCAGGACAGCAATTACGTATTCTCGATGCCTTGGCTGAAATCACCGAGATGTCGGGCGAGCCTATCGAACGCCTCCTCACTGAGCAGAACCCTAAATTGCCGTATGGCTCAACGATCTGCCTGATCACCTCGAATTTCTCCGCTGGTGCACAGCGCGTGTTACAGCGCATCGCCCGTACCGGCAGTCAGCGCAACTGCGTCATCATCTGCGTAGGGGAAGCACCGGTACTATCGCTGACCTCACGTCGGTTGTTCGACGTCTATCACCTCGGGCAGGAGGTGGGGTGGCGTGATATCCCTGCGATCACTTTGGCGCGACTGGCCTAATACTGCTCCTCGCCTTGCCATCGTTGTGCTCGATCTTGCGCTCGTGGCGCTCACCGCCTTTGCTTGGACTTGCGCCTTAGCTCAACTCATCCAGATACCCTTGGGCAGCCATACGGTTTGGATGATTGGCCATAGTCTTCCATCGTATGTTGGTCCGTGGCTCATGATCTGCGGCGGTTATCTACTCGGCCGAAAACTTAACCGAGGTCTTTTTATCCGATTCCGTGCCAAAGTCATGGCAGCATTCGTGTCCATCGTGGCAAGCCTGGCGTGGACCTGTATGTCGTTTCGCGCCTGGCGTTACCCGATCCGCAGTTGGGGTATCAGCCAGTCGTGGGTTTTCCTTCCGATCTTTACTGGGTCCATCATCATTGCTATGGGCATGGCCTGGGGCTTTAGCACCTCATCAGTGACTGAATCTGACGGCTACAAGACCCAGTTGCGCGCAGTGCTGCTGACCTATGTCGCTTCTTTAGCTGTCGCTCCGTTACTGAATTGGCTTTTCCGCGCCAACTGCGCTGCTGATATCGCTCGCGCACAACGCTGGTCGCTCTTCGGCATCATCTTCTCCTGGATCGCGGTCCTGGGCATCGTGAATTACCGTGACATACGTCATGATTCCGCTCGACTCAAAATTGATCTTCCTGCATGGCGCCGGGCCATAAAAACGCTGATGACGATCGCTATCTTGGCTGCTGTTATCTGGTGCATGATTGCTATCTTGCTCGGCAAGAATGTCACTGCTTTCTTCTTCTTGCTGGCCAAAATCGGCTTTGGCATCATCTTCGTGATCGGAGCCGCTATTGCCGCCTTAGAGTGGTGCTACTTTGCACTATTCGGCCTATTCTCTGGCGAGCCAGCTCTGCCCTACAACCCGCCAGAGCTTGTCCCCATTACAACTGGCCACAGCAACCGCGCATCACAGCACTTCTATCTCTACATGTGGGTCGGCCTGGGTGTTTTTATCGTGCTGATCTTTATCATCGTATTGTCACTATTTGGTAGCAACTTCAGACGCCGTAAAACAGCAGCCGGAAGGAAAGAGCGCGTCTACGAGAAGGGGCTGCTTGGCCAGCAGCTCCGGTCCTTGTTCGCCCACGAGAAGAATCCTGGGATTGCTACCCACAAGATTTCACTGGACCAGCCACCTCGCAATCCCCGAGAAGCGATGCTCTTCGTTGGAGTGCTTGCCAAACGCGAAGGTATCCCCTGGTACAGCGATGAATCAGCGCCAGATTTTATTGAGCGACTTAATGGTCACTGGCCCCAGGAGCTTCCCTGGCTCGCCACACTCTTGAGGGCCTACGAACCGGAACGCTACGGCCATGGACCTGGCAGCGACGATATTGCGCAAGCATGGCATCAGATCGCGCAGGCCCATCATGGTTAAACGTTGGATACCCAAAAACTTCCCAATTTTCATCCTCTTCGCAATCGACGTAGTGGCAGCAACGTGGTGGGTTTTCGGGGTCTTCCTTGACCACAGTAAGCTCGTTGGTGGTATTGCTGCCCCCAACATTCTTGGCCCGTTCCTCATTCTGGTATCGACCTGGCTGCTACTCAATCTGCCACGTATCCACCGCCAGAGCACAACCACGATCAGGGCCATCGGGTTACTCTCCAGCCTCACGCTGAGCTTTCTGTGGCTTAGCTGGGAACCGAACTATCGCCTCACCCAACTTCTGCTCTATGGCGGAGATGCAGCTACTACCACCCACTCCTTCTGGACTGTTCCTTTCCTCCTTGGAGTCAGTTACGGCCTGATCGGAACCTGGCTGGCAGGTGACGAAACTCAGTTACTTTCTCGGGAACTACGTCGCAATGTCTTGATCTTCCTTGCCATCGCCTGGGGAGGGAGTTTCTTCTCCTTCTGGTCTTCATCCGAAGCAAAATCGGCCAGCACTATCGGCGCCCTCGTTACTGTCTTTGTCACTATCGCGTTGCTTATCTTGGCCCAACTCACCGAAACACGAGAAGCAGCCAAACTACGCAATATCGATGTTCCGTTGTGGTCCCATGCCCGCGGTCCAGCCTTAACGTGGCTTGTCCTCGCTACGCTACTTGCCGCACTATGCTTTAGCGCTTTTGGACGTCAGGGCATTGGTTTTTATCTACTCGCCTGCGTGAGGCTCTTTCAACTCCTCCTCGCTGCCCTTTTCCTCTTTGCTTTGCTCATCTCCGGCAGAATCTCCTGGGATACCCTCGTTGAACGAATAACGAGAAGCCAAGAAAAGGGAGCCGAAGCTGCGCGGCAGCAAGTCAAGACCGCACAAGATCCTCTCCAGAACGCCACGACAACGGGACCGCTCAGCCCGACTGTTTTGCTGATAACGAGCATCGTCTTGTTCTTGCTTATTATCCTCGCAATTTTCATTGCCCTGCGTAAGATGTCGCAGCGGAAAGTGACCGCCAGCGAAAGCACAAACCTTGGCAAGAACGTCTTTTCTCTCTCCCTGGTACGTCAGCAGCTTGCGTCCTTCTTTAACCGCGCTTCCTCACCACGACGGTCCACCCGACATGTGACATTGAGTGACGATCCAGAGTCCGTGCGCGAGAGCATGCTGTTCCTCCATGCGCTCGCCCATCGACATAACCTCACGCGGCACTTACGAGAATCAGCACGTGATTTTACTGATCGACTTGCACTGAGCTGGAACGCTGAAGCTGAACATCTCAGCATGCTCTGCACGCTCTATGAGAGTGCCCGCTACGACGAGACGGCTCAACAGCAAGAGGACGCGATCACGGCATGGCGCGCAATCTATCATGCCCATAGCTCCATTAACGAAGCCAAACGAAGATAACTCTCTACGAGAACGAAGCAGGTGAATAGATGTATGCAGCATGGTTTTACTACCTCACCATCACGTTCATGTCAGCAGCATTCGCAATCCCTTTCTTTAGTGCAGTTGCCCTCGCTGATCAGTTCTGGATTCATACCGGCATCACCTGGCAGGACCACTGTGGAGCTGCGCTCATCATCGTCTTGGTAAAAGGCCTCGTCCATATCCTGATCTGCATGCTTGTTGATCGGCGCACTGCTCCATCACCACGATGGTCGCTCGAAGCTGACATTATCGCCAACGTCGGGAGCTGTCTTATCGCCTTTAGCTGCGCTTACGGTATTTTCTACGGCGCCTGGGGGATCGGTTTTGGTCTCATCCTTGGTGCTATGTATGCCGTTGCATCGCTGCTCTACTTACGCCCTTGGTCTATCACCATCTCTGATGAAGAAGCCCAAGAAAAGATGCGTGAGGTATTACGTCGGGTTGAGAGAGATCATCCCACCCCAACGCTGA
>JBOFIQ010000143.1:0-3843 GCA_051650245.1 Propionibacteriaceae bacterium
TCGAGGAATCCTTGCCTTGCTCCGCAGTCGTGTTCTTGGCATCACGCAGCACAAGTGCGCACCAGTCGTCGAATTGTCCCAAATACCGTAGTTGCCATAGGGCGCGAGCCGTGAGCATCACGCCCGCAACGCTAGTCCACTGACCTTGAGATTCTGCTTGGTCGAGTGCAGTCATGATGGTATCGAGGGCCTGATTCCACTGCCCCTGGCGTTCATAGACTGTGGCAATACGTACAGGTAACAGGCCAAAGAGAAAATCACCGGCAGGAAGCCCGGCATGGCTGGCCTGGTGCGCCAGATGTTCGTATGCCCTGATCGCGAGCTCAGGTTCTGCCGTGTGCTCAGCCGCTGCAAGTTGCGCTTCTTGGGCAAGGAAGAAATTGCGCTGTATCCGCACGCTGTCAGGGATCGGCTCACTAATGCTTAGGGCAGGATAAGGATCATCGTGGCCCGACAGAGAAACTGCTCGATCCCACGCCTGGCGTGCTTGCTCGTTATGGAGCGGTGCAGATGCTGTGCCCAGCTCTGGCCGTGTGATGAGCGGCTCAAGCAGTTCCATAGCTTCGCCAACTGCATCACAGTCAAGATAGGCTTCGGCTAAGCGTGGTCCAAATTGACGTAATAGTCCTGGTTGGTCAGTAATGAGCGCACTGGCCTGGGCTAGCCATGGCAAGGCAATCTCGCATTGTTCAGTTTCTACAGCAAGTTCTGCTGCCACATTCAATACATGGACGAGCAGCGGAAGAGTAGCCTCAGCCACCGTGAGTTCGGGGGTAAGAATCTCATTCAGCAGCGTGACTGTTTCATGCTGAGCATTGAGTTCAGGCTCTTGCGCGACATTACTCAGTAGCGCTGCTGCACTCAGGATTAATTCGGTCGTTCCTGTCGCGCGAGCTTCACCAAAGGCCCGAAAAGCCAGACGTAGCGCGACTTGTGGTCTGGCAGTCCGTAGCGCTAGCCACCCCAGCCGAACCGTGTCACCAACTGCTACTGGAGCCAAACCTTCTCGTGGCGCCACGACATTGCGGCTCCACAACCATGCAGCATCATCGACACGGCCCACATTTTCTAACGTGTCAGCGAGATTTGCTCGCAATACCCGAACCATCGGATGATCGTGGCCAACTGTACGTTCAGCTTGGGCAAGGTTGGCTTCGTAGAGCTCAATTGCGGCGCCATTCTTACCGCTGGCTTCGGTTGCCATCGCAAGACCATTTGTGGCTTCGATCAATGGCAATGGGCCGAAAAGTTCCTCGTCTGCAGCGACCTCGCAGGCATCGGTATAGGCCGAAACTGCAATATCGAGATGTCCTGCCCGCGATGCAGCCTCGGCGAGGAACATGGCCTCTCGTAAGGCTTCAGCGCTCCTGTGATCTCGGAGTGCTCGCACTAAACGATAACGGCGCTCAGGCGCAAAAGTTGTCATTCGGGGCTGGGCCGTTGATTCAGTAATACGCATTCCCGCTGCGTGCAATTCCTTATCAAGCTGACGTAACTGTGCTGCCCCATCGGGAAGTTGCGCAAGTGCAGTTCCTGCGTGGATACGAATGGTACGACGAAGGTCAAGGGCTGCTGTGCTCTGATCTGCCTGGTCAAGGATTTCTGCGTAGGAGAACGCAGCGCTAAGTCCCGCTTGCGAGGTGATATCCCACAAACGGATCGCAGCACGATAGGCCTGCTCCCCATGCACACATGACTGCTCAGTAAGTCCGCATAGAGATTCGGCTTCTGCAACACAGCACAGCGATAAAACCCAGGCGTCAATATCAGGGCTATGGCGCAATTCCTGCTCAAGTTCACGCAGGAGATCAAGCCCATGACGTGAGTCGTCAGTACGAGATAACACGGCAGCCTGGAGCAGGCGCTGACGCATGGTTGTATGTGGGTGTTGCAATAGTGCGTCAGTGTGTGACAGATACCGAGCGGTATCGATGCACGACTTAACTATCACTGCTTGATCTGGCTGATCACACTGGATGAGCGCGTCGGAGAGGATATCGGCCAGCGGCGATTCAGGGTTCGTATGGTCGAAGCTACGTTGCCACATAGACACCGCATCTTCGCGACGGCCTAGCTGCCAATAGCGATCAGCAAGCTCTTGGCGTAGGTGAACTGCCTGAGGCGCCTGAGAATCATGAAGATCCCAGCGGTGATACTCATCTTCTAGCTCAGCTAACGCCTGATCGTGATCATGGTGAGCATCGTGGATGGCAGCGAGTTCGATAGTGAGTGTGGCCGATATGCCCAGATTCTGTGCTCGTGACCAGTCCCGGTAGGACCGTAGCGCAGCCACTACTGCTGGCGAGTCAGGATCAGAGGTGCTGATGAGCTGGAGATTGAGTTGGTGTGCTCGATCAAGGACAGCTATCGCTTTGAGCTTAGGCTGGTCAGAAAGAAGCCCAAATATCTCGTCAAGGAGTACGTGCGCCTGGTCAAGGTGCCCGTGGGCATATTCCTGTTCACTGCGCGTGAGCAGCTCTTCAGCGCGCATTAATGTCGCGCGTTGGCGGTTCCACAACCAGGACATACTTACCTCCTCCCCCTCCAGTGTGTCAGGCTTTAGCCATGGTAAAGAACAGTGCTCAGGGGGCGACCCCTGCATTGCGCGTTCTTGAAGCCGCTGCGATCCCCATGACGCTTCACAGCTACGACCACGATCCGAACGAACGTCACTTTGGTCAAGAAACCGCGACCTTGCTCGGCATCAGTCCAGATCGGTTATTCAAAACTTTAATCGCAGCGACCGATCTCGACAGATTAGTGGTCGCCGTTATTCCAGTAGCGAGGCAGCTTGATCTTAAAGCTCTAGCGGCTGCTACGGGAAGCAAACGCGCGACGATGGCACAGCCAGCTCTCGCGCAACGAGCCACAGGGTACGTGGTGGGTGGAATCTCGCCACTTGGGCTTAAAACTCGCTTACCGATATTCCTGGATACGTGTGCCTTCGATCACGGCACTATCGTGGTCAGCGGCGGCCGACGTGGGCTTCAGGTAGAACTTAATCCAACGGCATTGCAGCAGGTGACGTCGGCGACGTTGGCACAGCTAACTCGTCATCAGTGACTGCTTGCGCGACAAGAGAGAGTTGATGTCGAGCCGGATCTTCTGGGTCTGGAAGGAATGATGCCAAAAGCAAAATGGGGATCATGGCAGTAAAGGGCCACACCAGCAGTGCTGAAGGTGAGCGTAATGAAAAATCGATTGCAACATGATCGCCTGGCAGCGCATTAGCAAGTCGCGGCGCCAAAGGCCCAGGGCTCAGAATCCAGCCGACTCCGAGTGCGGCAAAAGCAGCAGTAGCAGCGCCAGCACCCGCGATGATGGTGACCCACCCTCCAAGCGTTCGGAACCACCTGAAGGCAACTGCGCCAAGGCCCAATCCTGCTACTGCACCGGTGATAACGAACCATAGATCTGTCGAAAAATACTGCGCAAGAGAGCGTTCTGAAATCAAGGCTGAACCGTCACTTTGGATCACCCATGACGGACGCTGTGCTATGAAGTACCACAGCACACCGCCAAGGATCCCAGTGGCGATGACAACCACCGCGAAGATGCCGGAGCGTCGCAGCAACCCAACATGTTGTGGCATGTCGGGCGCAGTTACTCCATCAGCGGCGCTACTCATAGCGCTAACCCTAGCGCGCTCACTGCGACTGTCCTAGGCAGTTGGGTCCGAGCAATACTTTGAGATCAGCCACCAATGAAGGTGATGGGTGGATACGAAGCGTGTGATCAAGTTGCCAGATGGTTGCCCGAGCATCCGTGACCAATCGGACCCGGACTTCAGCGGTTCCCGGATATTGCAGCAACACACCCTTGAACTTCTCGACAAGCTGTGGC
>JBOFIQ010000144.1:0-1036 GCA_051650245.1 Propionibacteriaceae bacterium
TGCCGAACATTCGCGGAAAGTCAGGGGAGACTTCCACGACTTCGACACCTCCTCATGCACTTCCGGTAAGAATGGTACTGTGGGCGCGCTCGGCGTGGGCCGTCCCCAGAAACCAATCATCGAGCCTAGAACGCTCGGGACATGGTGGAGGGTTCCACTCAAGCCCGAGCGCTTCGGCCGCCCGGGAAAGCATGGCTGTGAGTTCCGGATCGGACTCGGGCAATGCTGGGACACCCGAAGGTGGCAGCACAGCCGAATCTTCATCTCCGGAGGACTCCAACCCACCTTGTGATGCGGCGATAGACATGACGTCATCCGCCGGCGCCCCGAATGAGACGCTGGGCCCAGGACGGGAAACACCAGCGACGTCACTCGGAAGCACCACGGGCGGTGCTGTAGAGAGGGGTGTGGCCCGAGGAATGCTCGTCGGGGTGTTCCACACCGTCACTCTCAGATCACCCTGACCACCAGCCAAAGTATCGCCTCTCGTGGAGACGGTAGATTGGGGTGTGGTAGAGGGGACCCTCCCTCCTAAACGGAGATCATGGAGTCTTGATCTCAGCATCGTGATGGTCATGTCCCCACAGGAGGAACATGACGCATCCATGAACGCGCGCTCGGCGTGCACGAGGCCCAAGCACGCCAAGCAGCGTCCATGCCCGTCAGACGGACTAATCAGTTTATCGCACCCAGAAACGGAGCACGGGCGAGCCATCTTGAAAAAGACGTGCCACGTGCAGCTCTTTTAGGAGGAGATACTCTGCAGAGATGCTGAAGCGCCCAGGGAGAATCACGCACGCTGAAGCAGATCACTGAACAGATCGACAGGAATGCGGAAGCTCGCTGGAACGCGCCGTAACACCAACACTCTGGGGAGTTTGCTCGTCGTAAGAGTCAAAAGGAAGCTCAGGCAAGTATCACTCGGCTCTGAAGCAGGAACATAGTGCGTGTATGCATCGCATCTCCCTTTATACCCACATAGTGGGGCGGGGTTGCGGTATGCAAATTCCGCAGAGCATGGCATTTTCATGCCATT
>JBOFIQ010000145.1:0-1559 GCA_051650245.1 Propionibacteriaceae bacterium
TGAGAATCCTGAGCCTTCGCCTCGTCGAAGTTGCGCACCTCAGCGTCGGTGAAGAAACAGGAGAACAGATTACTCACCGCATTAATCCGATGAGGCACACCGGCATCAGTCAGCGTCTTATCAACAATGTGCTGTAGTCGAGTTGAGGCGTGTGCCAACTGGGAATACACCTCGTCGGTAAGCAGATTGAGCTGAGCCAAACCCGCCGCAGCCGCAGCCGGATTACCCGACAATGTACCGGCCTGATAAACCGGACCAGCCGGAGCTAACCAATCCAAGATCTCTGCCGGGCCAGCAAGACAAGCCAACGGCATGCCGCCACCAATCACCTTGCCATACGTCACAATATCGGGATGCCAGCCTTCCAGCTCGCCTTGTATCCCCCATGCGCCACGCGGGCCTACCCGGAAACCAGACAACACCTCATCAAGAATAAATAGCGAACCATTGGCATGCGCGATGTCATGAAGCTGTTTATTGAACTGTTCCGGCGGCACAATGACGCCCATATTGGCAGGCACACCTTCAGTGACAAGCGCAGCAATATCGCTACCTCGCGCAGCAAATACCTGCTTCACAGCCTCAATATCACCGTAAGGAATGACGATGGTATCGGCGGCGATCTCTGGAGGCACCCCAGGCGAATCCGGCAATCCGAGCGTAGCCACACCAGAACCAGCAGCGACAAGGAACGAATCCGCATGACCGTGGTAACAGCCAACAAACTTCACGATAACGCGACGCCCAGTAACCGCACGCGCAACCCGAGCCGCCGTCATCACTGCTTCAGTCCCCGAGCACGTAAAACGCACTCGCTCCACGAATGAGATACGAGCGCAAATCGCCTCAGCTAGCTCCAACTCATGCACATTTGGCGCACCAAATGACGTCGAGGTTGCGGCAGCCTGTTGGACCGCAGCCACAACATCAGGGTGAGCATGTCCCAAGATCATTGGCCCCCAGGAACCGACCAGATCAACATAACGCTTACCCTCGACGTCTGTGATCCAACTCCCCTGCGCCGCCACAACAGTCCGTGGTGTTCCACCGACCGAACCAAAAGCCCGAACCGGGGACGATACGCCGCCGGGCATGACCTGCTTGGCTCGCTCAAAGTATTCCTGATTGCTCATGACAGCTCCTCCTTGAGCCAGCCAGCCAGCTCAGTGGCCCAATAGGTACAAATCAGATCAGCGCCAGCACGAGCCACGCTGGTATGAGCTTCCATGATGACGCGCCGCCGATCAAAGGCACCAGCCGCAGCCGCACCTTCGAGCATTGCGTACTCGCCGCTGACGATATATGCCGCTACCGGAACATCAACATTGGCAGCGGTCTGAGCCACGATATCGAGATAGGCCAGTGCAGGCTTCACCATCACGATGTCAGCCCCCTGATCAACATCGAGCAATACCTCCCGCAAGGCTTCCCGCGCATTAGCCGGGTCCTCTTGGTAGGCACGACGATCCCCCTGCAACGAGCACTGCACCGCATCACGGAAGGGCCCATAGAATGCGCTGGCGAACTTCGCTGAGTATGCCAACAACACCGTATCGGTG
>JBOFIQ010000146.1:0-1059 GCA_051650245.1 Propionibacteriaceae bacterium
GTTGGTCTGGTGTGAGCTGTTGGGACAAAATTGGGGCTGGTAGCGGGGGTGCAGCCAGAGCTGGTGAGCGTGGCCCAAGGAGAACAACCGTCGTCACGAGTGCAGCAGTTGCTGTTTGGAGCCAGCGCGCACCAGGCAACTGTGGGCGGCGCAACGTAGTCAGTCGGGAGCCTACGTCAAGAAGCAGTATGGCAACGAAACTGAGCCAGGCTAGCCAGCCCATGATCGTGATAACGCTGAGAACGAAACCACCATCGTCAGGGCGTAGCAGCGCTGCAGGTGTGAAGGCTGACCACTGGAGGTGGCCCCAGCGCACGAGCACAGTGGGAATACCTGCCGTCAGCAGGAGCAAAATGAAGGCGGCTAAACCGCCACGGAGATAGCGCATCAGCCTCTCTTTCGGTAGGTGTCGATAACTGCAGTCCCGCGTGATGTGACAGCGATCTGACCAGGAACGCCTGGCAAGACGAGATCGTGAAGTGACACTGTGCATGTGATGTTCACACTGACCTCCCCAGCACTTCCTGCTGCCCGAGCCAGGGCAACGGCATCGACGTCGATACGCGGGTCACGGCAGGGCAGATCAGCAAGACCAGCCTGGGCTAGACGTAATCCTCGTCGCTGGCCTTCTGCTGGGCCGCGTTCCATTGCCACCGCGCGGGCGGCATCTTGAGCGGTGGATTCGATCCCCGAGCGCGCCCAAGCCAGCCGTCCACCAAGGACAGCCAGCATCGCTACGAGTACAAAGAGCGGGATTAACAGCACTGCTTCGAGAGCCGCAGCCCCTCGATCATCGCGGTTCACTGTGGCTCCATGGCGACGACGACTGTGGCGGTGACGGGGAGTGTGATGAGTGAGCCAAAATTGGGCGCAACGGCCCAGATGGTGACGCTGAGATCAGGGCCATGCTGCTGTAGTGAGATCTGGACGTCGCGCAGATCAGCGCTTGCCGCTACCTGTTGACCAGCGTGACGCGCATCAGATTCGCTCCGTCCGATAGCTCGGACTTGGGCTACTGCGGTTGCTGCTTCGCGTACCCCTGTGCGTGCTTGAGCGTGT
>JBOFIQ010000147.1:0-3348 GCA_051650245.1 Propionibacteriaceae bacterium
CGGCAGCAAGTTTGGTGCAGATCGCCATGAAGGCCGTGACCGGGGTCGGAGAGCCTTGGTAGACATCGGGAGTCCACATATGGAACGGAACCGCACCGATCTTGAACAACAGACCGGCCGCAACCATCGCCAGACCGGCAAGCACGAGAGCATAGCCCTGTTGCGGGCGAGTCACGAGGCCCTGTCCAATGATCGACTTCGCAATATCGCCGTAGCGGAAGGAGCCGGAGTAGCCATAGAGCAGCGCGACGCCGAACAGCATGATCGCCGAACTCACCGAGCCCAGAAGGAAGTACTTGATACTGGCTTCAAGCGAAAGCAAGCGACGACGACGAGCCAGGCCAGCCAACAGGTAGAGCGGCAGCGACATGACTTCCAGCGCCACGAACAACATGATGAAATCTGTCGCAGCAGCGAACATCATCATGCCGCCCAGTGAGAACAGCAACAGCGGGTAGATCTCCGTGTGTTCAAGGCCGCGACGTTCCGCTTCTGCTTCATCAGCAGAGCCTGGAGTCGCATAGGCCATTGGCGTGAAGGCAGTGCCGCCACGGTAGATACCGCGCTCAGCGAAAAGCATCACTGACAGCAGCGCGAAGAACAGCAACAAGATCCAGGCCATCGTGGCCGGAGCATCGATGCTAAGCGCGCCTGCTGCTGCAATCATGAAGCGATGCTTGGCAAAGCTCATGATGGCCAGGGCTAGGGTCGCCAGCAACACGATGGCGGTAAACGAGACCTGTGCTGGATGGCGGTGGCGTTGAGGTACGAAGGCCTCAATCAGCACGCTAATCAGAGCGCTGGTCAGAATCAGCAGGATAGGTGCCAGGGCCACCAGATTTAGCACCGGCATCTGCATCTCAAGCAGGAGATTCATTACTTCGCACCCTTTCCAGCGCCCGGCTGCGGATCAACCGCACCCATCTGCTGCATGACGTGAGTCGAGGTTTGTTCCACCGCACTCAGAGCTGACTTCGGGAAGATACCCAGCGCGATGATGGTAGCGAGGACGACCGCCATGATGGCGCGCTCCCCTGCGGTGAGGTCTTTACCTGTGAAATCGGCAGCGACATCGTCACGCAGCGTTCCCGTCATCGTCTTCTGGTACCAGGTCAGCGAGTAGACCGCGGCGAGGACAGTGCCGAACACTGCCACCCCAGCGATACCACGATGCTGCTGCCACGCTCCTGACAAGACGAGGAACTCCGAGACGAAGGTGGACATACCCGGTAGACCCAGTGCTGCGAATGCGGTGATCAAGAGCGCACCCGACATCACCGGAGCGACCTTCTGCACACCACCAAAAGCCGCGATGTCATAGCTACCGCGACGCTTGGCCAACATGCCAACGACGAGGAACAGCGCAGCCGTCGAGAAACCGTGGTTGAGCATGTAGAACATCGAGCCATCGAGCGACACTGTGGAGAAGGCGTAGATGCCCAACACCATGAAGCCGAAGTGGCTCACCGAGGTGAACGCAACGAAGCGCATGAGGTTATGCTGACCGATGGCACAGATTGCACCGTAGATGATCGAGACCAAAGCAAAGATCATCATGAACGGCGCGATCCAGTTGCTGGCCTCCGGGAAAAGCCCGACGCAGAATCGAATCATGCCGAAGGTACCGATCTTGTCCATGACGCCGACCAGCATGGTCGCGATACCAGGAGTTGATTGTTCGGCTGCTTCGGGAAGCCAGGTGTGCGCCGGAACCATCGGGGCCTTGATGATGAAGGCGATGAGGAAACCGAGCATGAGCCAACGTGCCGTTGTCCCAGACAAGTGCAACGTTTCCAGCGACGTCAGCAGGTAGGTTCCTTGACCACCAAGCTGAGCAGCGCTCACGACATAGATGCCGATGATCGAGGCCAACATGATCAAACCGCCGGCCAATGAGAACAGCAAGAACTTAATCGCTGCACGGGACCGCTGCGATCCACCAAAGCCTGCGATCAAGAAGTACATCGGGATCAGCGTGGCTTCGAAGAAGAGGTAGAACAAGAGCACGTCGGTGGACATGAACACGAACAGCGAGAAGCTTTCGAGCATGAGCACTAGGCCCAAGTAGACGCCAGCGTTCCAGCGTCCAACCTGCTCTGGCATGTTCCATTCGGCCAGAATCACGATGGGGGTAAGGACAGCAGCAAGTACCACCATGAGTAGGCCCAGACCGTCAAGGCCAAGCGCATAGAACGCACCAAAGGACGGAATCCAGGAGTGGACTTCGCTGAACTGTAGGCCTGCTGTGCTCGGTGAGAACTGCAGCGCGAGGCATGCGGTAAGACCGAGTGTGATCAGGCTGACTGCAAGGCCCCAGTACTTAGCGGCGTTGCCCTTAAGGAAGAACGCGATGAGTGCGCCCACGATCGGCACAAGACCGATCAGCGTTAGCCAGGGGAATGTCATATCAATTCCTCCCTTAGGCCAGACGGCCGAGGATCAGGACGACACCGATGAGGATGGCGCCAGCCGCCATCATCAGGCCGTACGAACGGACGTAGCCAGTTTGGAGCCTGCGCAGCATCTGCGACAGAGCCGAGACCGTCTGGGCGCTACCTTCAGCAGCACCATCGACGGCCAGTTCATCCACATCCGTGGTGAAGCGGACCAGAGCGCGGCCACCGTCGCGGAAGACCGTGCAGTTGATGTCTTCAGCGAACAGATCACGACGCCCAGCAATGACGAATGGGTTTGACGTTGCCGGTGCAACTCGTGGGATTGCGCGACGGCCGAAAGCGAACCAGCTCACGAGCACGCCCAGAGCAACGACGCCCAGCGTTACCAAGCCCAGTGGGTTGATGATCATCTCAGCAAAACCCACCGATTCGTGGGCTTCAGCGCCAGTGATCGGCTGGAGCCAGTGAGCGATCCACCCGTTCATCAAGAAACCAGAGACCACAGACAGTAGCGCGAGCACGATGAGCGGAATGGTCATCGTTGCCGGTGACTCATGCGGGTGAACCTCAGCGTCCCAACGCTTCTTGCCCATGAATGTCATCAGCATGAGGCGCGTCATGTAGAACGCAGTGATCGCCGCACCAGCGATAGCGATGATGCCAGCCGTGTGGTTGTGCTCGAAGGCTGCCTCAATGATGTGATCCTTGGAGAAGAAGCCAGCAAAACCGGGGAAACCGATGATGGCGAGGTAACCCATAGCGAAGGTCCAGAAGGTGATCGGCATCACCTTACGCACAGCACCGAAGTGACGCATATCGGTATCATCGCCCATGCCGTGCATGACCGAACCGGCACCAAGGAACATATTGGCCTTGAAGAAGCCGTGGGTAATGAGGTGGAAGATCGCCAGCGCGTAGCCAGCCGGGCCGATACCCGCAGCCAAGATCATGT
>JBOFIQ010000148.1:0-1162 GCA_051650245.1 Propionibacteriaceae bacterium
CGCAGATTGGTAGTTGAGGCCTTGTTTCTCGCACCACTCTTTCACACTGATGCCAGAGGCTGCGTGCTCAGCAGTGAACTCCTCTTGCATCGCAAGCCAGTCGATTCGGGCCATTTATACAGACAACTCACCTTCAACAACGGTGTCCCCAGGTACTGGCAGATGAGTCGCAGATACCTCCACAGCGACGCCAGTGTTCAAGAGCACCAGTGCTGTATCGCCATCGTGGGACAGGATACCGTGTACAACACCGGTCATTTTCCCAACATGCTCCAGATCTTCATTCCAGTTCATCCATTCCCCCACAAACAGAAACCCCGCCTATCGGCGGGGCTTTGTGGCAGATAGAGCATCGTAAGCACGCTCACACGCTAGTCCTGCAGCTCGAGCTCGGTCATATGCTGCAGCCAACTCTCCCGCTCGAGCATCAGCCCGGCTGAGCAGGTCGGCGAGCACCAGGGCAGACTGGCCTGCTGCCGAGCCTCCTTGGGCAGTACCGGGATTGCCGGCGCACTGACTGGCTCGGCTTGCCAAGCGGCGGGCTTGTTCGCGCAGGCTACCAGCGACAGCATTAGCGGCAGCAGCATCAGCTTCAGCCCGGGCGATGTCTTGTTCTGCATCTCGTCTCACCTTCTCAATTTCATTCTGACGACGCTGCTCTTCTTCACGCGCCAATTCCAAGTTTCTGGCCTTGGCTGCAGCGAGTTCTGCTGCCTGTCGGTCCCATTTCGCTTGCCACAAAAGCCGCTCGTCCTGCTCCCCGGCGCGATAGCCTTCGCTGTAGCGGTACTGATACAAGGCCAGGCCTGAGCCCAGCAAGATTGCAACGACCAGGCCGCCAGCGACATAAGGGGCAGCCTTGGCATAGCTGCTTGGAGTCATGTTCCACCCTTGCACTGTGCATGCAGGCGCAGCCGGTCTGCCCAGAGGCCACCACATACTCGGTTACCAGGCACAGAGCAGTCCTGGCTGCCGGCACGTCGAAACAGCAGGATCGCCTCGCAAGCACCTTCGTAGTCACCAGCATTGAGGCGCTTCACGATAGTCGAGCGACAGAACGCCCCCTGGCCGATGTTGTGCGACAGCTGGACGTAGGCGTCGTACTCATACTGGTAGAGCGGTACCTTGATGCAGCCTTTGAGGGCGCTCTCGAACACGCGAA
>JBOFIQ010000149.1:0-5902 GCA_051650245.1 Propionibacteriaceae bacterium
GTCTTGGTGTTGATCCAGCGAAGGTTCATGTCTTCTCCAACGCCACCCAGTTGCGAATCTCTGACTAACCCCCACGCAAACGCTGCACTTAGCGTCAAACGCTGCAGAAATAACTGCAGCAAACGACGTTAAGTGCAGCGTTTGCATATGAGGGGTGTCAGCGAACCCTCGACAAGTCATACTGGAACCATGACGCGTATCCCGCTACCTGATCTGTCCTCGCGAGCCTGGGAACATCCCGCAGACCGTGGTGCCCTCGTTGCCCTGCGCAAAATCCGGGGCTTCGATCTGGTCATGCGTAAAGTTTCTGGATTCTTACCTGAACGAGCGCTGCGAACTCAGCTTCTGGGCAGTGCGGTGCGCTGCGATATCAAGCAGTATTCCCGGGTATATTTCCGTCTGCTTGAGGTCGCGGCGGGCTTAGACGCCAACGAGATTCCCGAGATCTACGTCACCAACTCCCCCGTCATGAATGCCATGACTATCGGGGTAGATAAGCCTGTCATCGTCATCAACTCTGCACTCGTCAATAGTCTGGACGACGATGAACTCCGGTTCGTGATCGGACATGAACTCGGTCACGCGCTATCAGGGCATGCCCTTTACCGCACGATGGTGCAGGTATTGCTATTTGCTTCACAGGGCCTCAACGTCATCCCCTTCTCCGCACTCGGATTCCGGGCAATCGCTGCAGCATTGCTGGAATGGCAACGTAAATCTGAGTTATCCGCAGACCGTGCCGGGCTCCTGGCAACCCAAGACGTCGATGCTGCAATTCGTACGCTCATGAAGCTAGCGGGCAATGGCACGACCGCTGATCTCGACGCTGAGGCTTTCCTAGCCCAGGGGCGCGAATATAGTTCCAGCGATGATGCTCGCGATATCGTCGCCCGCACGCTATTCACGCTGGGACAGAGCCATCCCCAGGCCGTAGTTCGTGCTGCTGAACTCGATGAATGGGTACGTTCTGGTGATTACCAGCAGATCCTTGACGGCACTTACCCACGTCGCAGCGCAGACGCCGATGCCAAAATCACCGATGACGCATCGAAAGCTGCCGCTAGTTACTCCGGCATCTTCAGCGATCTTGACGATTTTCTCTCCACCACAAATCGCCAGGTGAGCGAGGCCGCTTCCGAAGCCAAAGATTTCATCACTGGGCTCTTCACATCACAGGGGCACTAGCCTCTTAACGAACGGAGCGCACGCACGTCATGCCTCGCTTCATCAGCGCAAAACCCGATACTCGGTTACTTGGCTTGCCCTGGGATATCCCCCTAGAAGAGTGGCCCAGCGACTTACTCATTGCGTTGCCGCGCGGCATTTCGCGCCATATCGTGCGGTTCATCTCCATCAACGGCGGTATCTACGCAGTCAAAGAAGTCGTCGATCACTTGGCGCGACATGAATACACCATGTTGCAGGCGTTAAGCCGCTCTGAGACACCTGCTGTCGAAGCTATTGGCGTCGTATCTGAGCGTTTTTCCGCTACCGGGGAGCCGCTAGATTCCATCTTGATCACCCGGCACCTGTCGTATTCCTTGCCGTATCGCTCGCTCTTTGAAAATGGGGTACGGGAAGAATCCATTGGCAAACTCATCGATGCGCTCGTTGCGCTCATGGCCCGGCTTCATCTCCGTGGTTTCTCCTGGGGCGACGTGTCGCTATCCAATGTCTTGTTTAAGCGCGACGCTGAGGATTTTGCTGCCTACCTCGTCGATGCTGAAACCGGCGAACTCCATACCCGACTTTCCGATGGTCAGCGAGTCCAAGACATTGAAGTGGCGCGCGTCAACATCTTCGGCGAGCTCATGGATTTAATGGCCTCTGGCAGTCTTCCTGACGATTTTGATGCACTGGCTCTTGTTGATGCCTTCGCTCGTCGCTACTACCGGCTATGGACCGAACTTACCGTCCGCGAGACGATTCCTGGGCATGAGGCCTCCCGGATTGAGCGGCGGGTTCGTCGGCTCAATGCATTAGGTTTTGACGTCGCCGAATTAGATATTTCAACGTCCCCAGCCGGGGATGAAATTACCTTCCAGCCCAAGGTCGTCGAAACGGGCTACCACCAGCGTCGCCTCATGCGGCTCACCGGCATGGACGTTGAGGAACACCAGGCCCGGCGATTACTCAATGATTTTGACGCCTGGCGCGCCCACCGCGATCTTGGGTATCTCCATGAGGGGGCAGCCGCGACGCAATGGCTCCACGAGCAATTTGAGCCAGTGATGCGTGCCGTACCCCATGATCTGTGGGGAAAACGCGACGCGGCTCAGCTCTACCATGAGGTGCTGGACTATCGCTGGTACAAAGCCGAGCGCGAACAACGCGATATCCCCATCGAAGAAGCTGCCGCTGGCTATGTCCACGACGTTCTAGCCATGCTGCCAGAGGAGCGCGTTTCTGACGCCTCCTTAGCGTTAATGCACAATGACTAGCGCTACTGCTCCGCGGGCGATTCCGGGACGATAACGAACCGTCCGCCAAACGTACCCAGCTCGGTGGCAGCAGGTAGGTCCGGTACCGGAGTTGCAGCACTGATCTTTTGCCCAGGTTCTACCGGACGTACTGGCTCTCCGATCGCGTCATAGATCGCCTTATCAAGGGCATCGCGGACAATAACTTGATGTTTACGGGTTTCGGGCACTGAGACTCCTCACGTCGGCAAGCACAAGACCAGGCTATCGAATAGGCTTAGACGACACAGTTTTTCCGAGGGGAGCAGACATGCCAGGCAATTCCACCCGACGCGGTGCCGGCCATAAGGGCAAGGGCAACACAGCCGGGTCCGGCGGCCGCGTTCGTCGTTCTCTCGAAGGCAAGGGACCAACCCCCAAGGCCGAGGATCGTCCGTACCACAAGGCGTACAAGGCAAAGAAGGCCGCTGAACACAAAGCAGCGACGAGCCCCAAGCGCAATTCCGGCCCCCGCACTGGGCGTCCAGGCGCTGGCCCCGAGTGGGTTGTGGGGCGCAATGCGGTGCTTGAAGCTCTTGCCGTTGGTCTGCCCATTGAGCATGGCTACGTCGCCGATGGCGCGGAGCGCGATGACCGGCTCAAGGAGTTCCTCAAGCTGTGTATCGACAAGAGTTTGCCGCTAATCCAGACGACGAAGTTCGAGCTGGACCGTCTCACGGGTGGCACGATCCATCAAGGCGTCGCGGTCAAGCTACCGGCCTATGAGTACGCTCATGCCGATGATCTGCTCGCTGACGCGGTGGGCGTCGATAACCCGATCATCGTCGCGCTAGACCAGATCCAGGACCCGCGCAACCTTGGCGCTATCGTGCGCTCTGCGGCCGCGTTTGGCGCTCATGGCGTCATCATTCCTGAGCGACGTAGCGCGTCCATGACGGCGGCTGCGTGGAAGACGTCGGCAGGCGCTGCAGCCCGTATCCCGATCGCTAAGGCGACGAACCTCAACCGCACTTTGGTCGATTTCGCTAAGGCCGGTTTCACCATTATTGGTCTTGCCGGCGAGGGTGAGAGCGATATCGCGTCGGTTCCAGGCGCGGCTGGCCCTGTGGTTCTCGTCATCGGTTCTGAGGAATCCGGGCTCGCTCGCCTCACCCGCGATCACTGTGATTCGCTGGCGTCAATCCAGATTGCCAGTGGCGTCGAGTCTCTTAACGCAGGCGTTGCTGCCGGTATCGGCCTGTATGAACTGTCGCGCTTGCGCTGACGCTCCCCCTAGCCGCAAACGCTGCACTTAGCGTTATTTGCTGCAGTAATATCTGCAGCACATGACAACAAGTGCAGCGTTTGTCATGGAACAGCACGACCCCCGGACGGAAGTCCACAAACCGCTCCATTAGGCTTAGCCACAATCCCGATTTAGGAGAAACTGTGACTGATATGACCCAGCTCACCCAGACCGCCTACGAGGCGTCGCTGGAGGCCATCGCCGCCGTCGAACCGACGATTGCAGGCGCGATCAAGCAGGAGCTCATCGACCAGCGTGCGTCGCTCAAGCTCATTGCCTCGGAAAACTACGCCAGCCTTCCGGTACTGCTCACCATGGGCAACTGGCTAAGTGATAAGTACGCCGAAGGCACTGTTGGCCACCGTTTCTACGCGTCGTGCCAGAACGTCGACACTGTTGAGGCCACCGCTGCCCAGCATGCGCGCGAACTCTTCGGCGCCGAGTACGCCTATGTGCAGCCGCACTCGGGCATTGACGCCAACGTCACTGCTTACTGGTCCATCTTGGCCCACCACGTCGAGCTCCCCACCTTGGCGGAGAAGGGCGTCAAGAGCGTCAATGATCTTAACGATGCTGATTGGGAAGAGCTGCGGCAGAAGTTTGGCAACCAGCGCCTGCTTGGTATGAGCCTTGACGCTGGCGGCCACCTCACCCATGGCTTCCGCCCCAATATCTCGGGCAAGATGTTCAACCAGCGTTCCTACGGCACGCATCCTGAGACTCAGCTACTCGACTACGATGCGCTGCGCGCTCAGGCGATGGAGTTCAAGCCGCTCATCCTCGTTGCTGGCTACTCTGCCTACCCACGTCGTATCAACTTCGCTCGTATGCGTGAGATCGCCGACGCCTGTGGCGCCGTGCTCATGTGCGATATGTCGCACTTCGCTGGCCTGGTCGCTGGCAAGGTCTTCACCGGTGAAGAGAACCCCATCGATTACGCCGATATCGTCACCACGACGACGCACAAGTCACTGCGCGGCCCGCGCGGTGGCATGGTGATGGCGAAGAAGGAATACGCCGAGGATCTTGACCGCGGCTGCCCGCTCGTTCTCGGCGGCCCCATTGCCAACATGATGGCAGCCAAGGCTGTCGCGCTCGCTGAGGCAAAGACGCAGGCTTACCAGGACTACGCGCACCACGTTGTTGACAATGCCAAGGCACTCGCTGAGGGTCTTCTCAAGCGCGACTGCACGCTGGTCACCGGCGGCACGGACAACCACCTCGTAATCCTCGACACCCGCTCGTTCGGCCTCACCGGCCGCCAGGCGGAGTCGGCATTGCTGGATTCGGGCATCGTCACGAACCGCAACTCGGTTCCCAACGATCCCAACGGCGCCTGGTACACCACTGGTGTTCGTCTGGGCACCCCGGCATTGACGTCGCGGGGCTTCAACGAGTCTGATTTCGACGCCGTTGCCGAGATGATCGTCGGTGTGCTCAAGAACACGGCGGCTCGTCCGACCAAGTCTGGCGCTCCGGGCAAGGCGAACTACGACATCACCGAAGGCTACGCCGAGGCCAACCGTGCCAAGACCATCGATCTGTTGGAAAATCACCCGCTCTACCCGGGCCTCAACATCTAAATCGATACACATGATGGTGGCCCTAGCTCTTCACCGAGCTAGGGCCACCATCATGTTCTCTGCGTAAACGCTGCACTTATCGTTATTCGCTGCAGTTATTACTGCAGCGAATAACGATAAGTGCAGCGTTTAGCTAGATGGGCCAGGTTTCCTGACGCCAGGCCGCGTCCCCAAGGACTAGATTTCTTCACTCTTTACTTTTCTTTACACCAGAGTAAAGAAGGCTAACCCCATTTATGAATAAGGCTACGCCCATAATAATTCGGGCAATGGATCCATGCCCATAGATTATGGCTATCACGATAGAACCAGCCCCTACTACAAGCATCCATAGGGTAGCTGCTCTACTGCAGATACGCGGTGTTTCCTTCATGTCTCCACGGTACCGCTTGCTAGCGATATTGACCATGATATTGACACGCTAATTAAATTGTCGCCAGTATCATTTTGAGTAGATACCCCGCAGGCATTTCACCACCATGTCCTATACGCAAACGCTGCACTCGTTGTCATTTGCTGCAGTTATTACTGCAGCGAATAACGATAAGTGCAGCGTTTAGCTAGATGGGCCAGGTTTCCTGACGCCAGGCCGCGTCCCCAAGGACTAGATTTCT
>JBOFIQ010000150.1:0-2013 GCA_051650245.1 Propionibacteriaceae bacterium
GGTTTGTATGCTCACGGCATCGCCAAGACGTGTCCCGATGACCCGACCTTTGAATGCTGCTTCGATCGCGCGAACAAAGGTGATCGTCATAACTCCGATAGCAGCAGACAGCACTGCACACAGTAGTCTCCCCGGCCGACGCAATAACATCGTTATACCTTGTGAGACTGCACCCGCATGGCCGATACGTACCTTTGACGATACTTCCGCCTCGCCTCGTAATGCTGCGATGGGATTTGCTCGCGACGACCCCAGCGCGGCACCAAAGCCAGCAAACAAACAGAGCACCGCAGCAATAGGAATCGCCAGTATTGCTCGGTTTGGTTCAAACCCAATATGTAGCTGCTCAGCGACCGGAATTGCCAGCAACGCACCTGCAATACCAGCAGCCAAACCGATGAGCGCAAACTCCAGACTCAACTCTTTCATCAGCGTCGCCGGACGCCAGCCAACCGCTGACAACACAGCATTCTCAGTACGCCGAGCATGGGCTGTGGCACGGGCAGCAACCGATACCGCAATGACAGCCGACGCCAAAATTAATAAGAAAAGCGCCAATGACTTCGCATCAATTGCTGACACTATAGTTACCGATACACCCTTTTTAGTCCATGGTTCTTTCAGTACTAAAGCCGGTAGCGACTTTGTCGCCGGTATCTGCACAAGCTGATCTACCGTCGATGACCCAGCCGCAATATCGACGCGCAACCCAGTTCGTTGTTGAATATCTTGCGCCGCCAAGCGGATCCGTTCCCGCGACACCTCATCATTGCCAGTAACTCCTGCAACTCGTACACGGATTGACGAGATTGGAGCAGCATTTGCCTGCTCATGGTAAATCGTCGACAAAGCTCCAATAGGGATCAATAGCTGAGGGCCGGGCTGAGCATAATCAGCGACGCTTGATGTCGGTAGATAGCGCTCACCCACGAGATTCCTGGACTTTTCATCGCCAGCAAGAATCACCGGCTGCCGGTAGCCCTCTGCACCTGATACCCCCAGGCTCTCTTGCGCTACGTTGATCTTGGCAGCATCGAACTCTCCCACCGCCAGCAACGTGAACTTTGCTGTCTCGCGCTTCCCGAACTGGCTCTCATTCCATACTCGGGGTCCGCCATCTTGATTAAGTGCGGTGTGAAAGAACGGTGTTACAAAATTGAGTTTGTCAGTAACAGTCAGCGAGTTATCCGCTCCGACGGTGTATGCCAGCGGATTTGAACGGTTGTAGCGGGAAAGATCCATTCCGCGTATCTGCCCCAGATCAGTAGTTGCTGGGTCCTCGACGAGAGTAAAGGTGCGCCGTAGGTTGTGCCACACATCGCCATTGCTCAGCACGTAGGACTTCGATACCGATGCTGGAGTGTCGCTAAAAGCAATACCGCGTGTATCCGCGTTGCTCCAGCTACCCGTGGCCCATTGCTTAGCTGCCTCTGGAGGTAAGGCCGCCACCGCTACTGTCATCGTCCGATCAATTTCTCCAGCCTGTGCTGATACCAAGATCGGAATACGAAGGTCCTCTTGCGACGACGACTGCTGGCCCGTGATTACTGGTTCACATTGGCTCAGGCTCTTCCCTGTCGTGATAGCAGCATCCAGCCCGAGGAGCTGATTTTCAGCCTGCGGGTCGATGGCCGCAACCAAGTAAGGAGCCGATGAGATCCGCTGCTCAACGTAGTAATGATCCGGGTTCAGTCCAGCAACCGGAAGCTCATCGCCTTTGCCGACACAAGAAGATTGCAGCTCTTGAGATCGTGATGCTGTGCGTTTTTCATCATCATCGATAGTCTTCACGTTCTTGTTTGGTTCGAGATAACACGGTTTGGCTGGCTGCCCGTCGATCATTTCGATCTCAGCAAATCCGCCAGCGCTGCCCGCTCGCTCAATGCTCTGCCGGGTGAAATAGCTATAGCCCCAACGCCCCGGAAAATTAACATGACCGAGTCGGGCAGATTCTGTAGTTTTCCAGCGGATCAGAACTCGCTCCTGCCCTACCGGGAATAGCTCAGTGACGTC
>JBOFIQ010000151.1:0-3789 GCA_051650245.1 Propionibacteriaceae bacterium
TGAAGCAAGCGTGCCCACGGTCGTCCTTACCCCACCCAGCCTCGTCGTTGGTATGGGCTGCAATAAGGGAACGTCGCGGGAAATCTTGCGGGCTCACCTTCTCGACACCTTGGACAAGGCCGGGCTTGCGCCGCAGGCACTTGCGGGTATCGGATCTGCCGATATCAAGGCCGGCGAACTGGGCTTGATCGAGCTTGCCCATGAGTTCCGGGTTCCCTACACCACCTTCCCGGCAGAGCAGCTTGCCAGCTACGACGTGCCCAACCCCTCCGATCTGGTCAGCGCCGAGGTCGGTACACCATCGGTGGCAGAGGCCTCAGTTTGTGCACTTGGTGCTGAGCTGACCGTTCCTAAGCACAAGTGCCCCGACGCGACCTGCGCCGTGGGCAAGCTGCCGGTACGTGGCAAGCTCCATGTTGTGGGTCTGGGGCCGGGCGCTCGCGACCTGCTCACGCCGCGCGCTGAGCGGGTTATTCGTCAGGCTAACGTCGTGGTGGGCTATGCCCCCTACGTCAGCCAGATCCGTGATCTGGTGAGCCCCGGTGCCAAGATCTTGGCAACCAAGATGGGTACCGAAGAGAGCCGGACCGCCGCTGCAATCGCTGCAGCCCATGAGGGCAATAGCGTGGCCTTCGTCTGTGGTGGTGACCCTGCAATCTACGCGATGGCGTCACCGACTCTGGAAATGGGTACTGACGGTATTGACGTCGAGATCATCCCCGGCGTGACCGCAGAGCTTGCCGTATCAGCCATTCTTGGCGCACCACTTGGCCATGACCATGCCACGATCAGCTTGTCGGATCTCCATACCGACTGGGATCTGATCCTTAAGCGAGTACGGGCAGCAGCCGAAGGCGATCTCGTCACCACGCTCTACAACCCACGCTCGCGTACCCGTACACATCAATTGCCAGATGCTTTGGCGATCATGGCAGAGCATCGTCCGCCGACGACGCCCATTGCCATGGTCAGCAATGCCACGCGCAAGAATCAGCGGGTGCGGATGTCAACGCTCGAAGAGTTCCAGCCAGAATGGGTCGATATGAAGACCCTTGTCGTTGTGGGGTCATCGACGTCGAAGTTCGTCACCACCGGTAGCGGTGAGGAGTTGTTCGTGACGCCACGCGACTACCACTGGATGGATGGACGCATTTCTGGCGAATACAAGAAGAACTATTCCCACCGGGACCTGCCCAAGGCAGATTCCGGAAGCTACACCGACCCGTCCAAGGGCGCTAATTAACTCGGAAAGGATCCTGATGAACACAGCAATCCCGCTCGTCATTGCGGCACACGGATCACGCGATCTAGAAGGTGTCGCAACCTGTCGAGCGCTGGTAGAGCGCGTCGCTGCTGCACTACCAGGAGTCCCAGTACACCTGGGCTTTGTGGAATTGGCCGAGCCGACTATTCCTGAGGCAGTTGCGGCTGCGCTCGCGGAGTCGCCGGAAGATCATGATGGAGTTGAGGCTGTCGTTGTACCGCTCATGATGGGCACCGGCGGTCATGTGCAGTCAGATATCCCGGAGTCGGTGGAGGAAGGCCGTGGCGACCATCAGGTCGTCGTTGCCCCGCCACTGTCGCCAGATCATCGCCTGGAACTCGCGCTGGCTCAGCGCATGACTGAAGCGCTTGAAGCCAAGGGTTGGTTAGCGAAGGACACCGTTGGTCTGGTGATCGGTCGCGGCAATCTCGTGACCGATGCCAATGCTGAGCACTACCGCTTGACCCGTGCGACGGGGGAGCACGTGGGATTGCAGACGGCGTGGCCGGGCTTTATTCAGGTGACACGTCCGTCTGTTCCAGAAGCGCTCAATGTCGCGGTGGCTACAGGTGCGACGCAGATAGTCATTGGGCAGAACTTCCTTTTCCCAGGCTTGCTGCGTACCTGGCTCAGTGAGCAGGTCGATGGGTGGAAGCAGACCCATCCCGAGATCGAGGTGTGCATCGCTGAGGTTCTGGGCGACTGTGATCTTCTTGCTGGCGTTGTGGTTGATCGTTACCGCGAAGAGCTGGGGACGTTGGGCGAGGGCGAAGGCTCTGGCATGTACCTATCCGCGCTGAACTTGACCGGGCGTGATGTGCTCGTGGTCGGTGCGGGCCATGTTGCAGAACGTCGCATTGCGCGGCTATTGGAGGCAGGCGCGCAGGTACGCGTTGTTGCACCCAATGCCGGTGTTAAGGTCTCTCGTCTTGCTCGTCAGGGCAAGGTGGCCTGGGAGAAGCGTCCCTTTGTTGATACTGACGTGGATGGGGCGTGGTACGTCCAGGCACTCTCCAACGATCCAGTAGTGAATGCGGCAGTGGCGCAAGGCTGTGCTGAGCGTCATATCTTCTGTGTTCGTGGAGATAAGGCAATCGGCGGTTCGGCGTACACGCCGGCAACAGCACAAGCAGGTGGCGTGACGGTATCGGTCGTTGGACAGCGTAATCCGCGCCGTTCGGCGAAACTGCGCGATTCGCTACTACGCGCGCTGCAAAACTAGAGCACATAAAGCTGGTGGCTGATCAGGTAGATACCTGACCAGCCACCAGCTTTTTACTCCTTACTTGTGTTCGTTTGTGCTTTCGTCGCGGGAGGCGATGGCATTGATCGCTGCAACGGTGATTGCTGATCCACCACGACGTCCCCTGAGCGTGAGGTAATCCAGACCGGACTCGTCATCGATGAGCGCCTGCTTTGATTCCGCCGCGCCAACGAAGCCCACCGGGATACCGATGATGGCGGCTGGGCGGACCTTCTTCTCAGCACAGATTTCCAAAACCCGGAACAATGCAGTGGGTGCATTACCGATGGCGATGATGGCGCCCTCCATGAGCCCGTCTTGGTACCACTGATCGACGGCGGCAGCAGTCTTCGTGGTGTTGAGGGCAGCGGCAAGTTCTGCTAGCGCTGGGTCCTTGATCTTGCAGATGATCTCGTTATTGCGGGGCAACCGTGAAGCGATAATCCCCGTCGCAGTCATGGAGGAGTCACACAAGATCGGTGCACCAGCTTCCAACGCTGCACGTGCCACTGAGGCGACGTGAGGGGTGAAGGCGATGTCATCGGCAATCGCAGGGTCAGCAGCCGCATGGACCATGCGCACGACAACCGTCTCAAGGTCTGCGGGGAAGCGATCGAGGTTTGATTCCTCACGAATAATGCGGAAAGACTCGGCGTAGATGTCGCTGCCGTTGGTTCGATAGTCAGCCATGGTGGTCCTTTACCTGCCGGGGTTGCTGCAAGTCTTTAGCCTACCCGAGGTAAAGCTGGTGAAATTGAGATGACATACTCAAAGCTACAACTAGATATCTCGTCGATGTGCGGAAAAGTCGGGTAATGCCGAAGCGGTCGCGCCACTGTGAACACCTTTGGGTGGAAGCCAGGAACCGGACATCGGACGAGCCTTTCGAGGACGGGACGCACGATCCCGAGAAAGGAGTGAATCGCACATGCATATCGCAGAAGGCATTCTCTCTCCGGCGCAATGCGCCGTGTGGTACGCCGCATCGGCGCCCTTCGTAGTGTGGGGCGCTCGTGAGGTGGTGAAGCAGGTTAAGGAACACCCAGAGCGTAAGTTGCTCCTGGGCACGGCCGGCGCCGTCACGCTGTTGCTGAGCGCGATTAAGCTTCCAAGCGTCACCGGGTCATCGTCGCACCCCACCGGTACTGGTGTTGGTGCGGTGCTATTTAAGCCTCCGGTGATGGCATTCCTCTCCATCATTGTGTTGATCTTCCAAGCACTGCTGCTTGCCCATGGTGGGATCACGACGCTTGGCGCCAACGTATTTTCGATGGGCATCGTA
>JBOFIQ010000152.1:0-9983 GCA_051650245.1 Propionibacteriaceae bacterium
TGGGATTGGCTCGCTCTGCCGGAGTCATCGAGGTAATCATGGCCTCGATACGGTCAATTTCACGCTCGTCGAAGTTCTCCAACTGCTCCTTGACCGCACCCATGCCGGGCAACATTCCCAGGATCTTCGACATCGATCCCATCTTGCGCAGTTGCTGCATCTGCGCCAAGAAATCATCAAGGCCAAACTCGCCCTTGCCCGCCAACAGCTTTTCCGCTGCTTTCCGCGACTGCTCTGCATCAAAGGCTTTTTCCGCCTGCTCGATGAGCGTGAGCATGTCGCCCATACCGAGGATACGGCTGGCCATGCGATCTGGATGGAAGACGTCAAAATCTTGAAGATTCTCGCCATTCGAGGCAAACATGATCGGTTTGCCGGTGACTCTGGCAATCGACAATGCCGCACCACCACGGGCATCACCATCGAGCTTCGACAACACCACGCCGTCATAGCCCACACCAGTTTCAAAAGCCTGGGCAGTATTGACAGCGTCTTGTCCGATCATCGCATCAACGACGAAAAGAACATTGTCAGGATTAACCGCTGCCTTGATATCAGCAGCCTGCTGCATCAATTCAGCATCGACACCCAACCGGCCAGCAGTGTCCACGATGACGACGTCATACAGCTTGCGCTCAGCTTCGGCCAGCGAATCACGTGCGACCTGAACCGGATCGCCAACACCATTGCCGGGTTGCGGGGCAAAGGTCGCAACGCCTGCACGCTCACCAACGATCGATAGCTGATTGACGGCGTTGGGACGCTGAAGGTCTGCTGCTACCAAGAGCGGCGAATGGCCCTTCGCTTTCAGCCAAAATGCCAGCTTGCCTGCCAGCGTGGTCTTACCCGCACCTTGAAGGCCCGCGAGCATGATAACGGTTGGCGGACGCTTAGCAAAAGCCAAGGTCTGGGTATCCCCACCAAGAATCTTGATGAGTTCGTCATTGACGATCTTGATGATCTGCTGAGTTGGGTTGAGAGCCCCAGAGAGTTCTGCGCCCTTAGCACGCATCTTGACGTTAGCGATGAACTCCTTCACCACGGCCAGATTGACGTCGGCTTCAAGCAGCGCGATCCGAATCTCTCGGCAGGTGTCGTCGATGTCTTGATCAGACAGCCGTCCCTTACCGCGTAGGTTGCGGAACGTCGTATTAAGCCGGTCTTGCAAAGTATCGAACACAGATCTTGCCTTTCACGTGGTCGAGCAGAGTTTACCTGCCAGCACGCACCATCGGCACCTTTACCCCGCGCTAGCTGTCCCAGACCGCCCCAATTTTGGCTAAAAATGCTTAGTTAACACCTCGAAGCCTCCGTTTCCGGGATTTCTGGCACCCACCTGATTAGCATGACGGCATGGCAGCTATCCCCAAACCACACCGCCCGAGCTACCAAGAGCCCGCCTCATTGGAAGCCCTTGCTGAACGTAGCGACCCGATTGCTCGGCTTCATGCAGCGCACGATACTGCTGCCGCGCTGCTCCATCTGCACCCCGCAGACCCTGCACTCACCCAGCGCCTCATCTGCGTCACTGACGATGTCGGAATCGCGACATTGGCTGACCTCTGGGAAACCCGCCCCGCGCGATCACTGCCCGGTGCGCTCTATCGGCTCTACCTCGTGCGCGAATGGATGACCCATCACAGCGAAGCAGTTGCCCTGGAATATCGTGCGGGACTAGCCGGAGCTACCGCTGAGGACCTCTCCGCACCAGAGCAGGTCCGCCGTACTGCTGATGAGATTTTGCACGGTGCTTTCACTGGCAACTTCGCTGCCGCATTGCGTCAAGCTGGTGCTGTTTGCGCCACCGTCGCTCGCGGCCGGCACAACCTTGGCCACGCCAGCGCAAAGGCCCAGCAACTTGAACTTCTCAGCGACGATCTCACCGCGTGCGCCGCATTGTGGGATATCAGCCGTCTCGAATAACTCAGTTTTGCTTAGCTCAGACCATAAAGTCGCTTATGCTCAGAACAGCGTCAGATTGCGGTAGCCCCGGGCTCCAACTTTCGCCGCTTTGAGCGGCCACGCGCCGTGAGGCGCTCCCAATCTGACGCCCTAACTGCACTGCTGGCCCCCGATAACTATCGGGGGCCAGCAGCATAGTAAAGAGATTCTCTTAGTCCTCCGCGAGGAGCGCATCGACGAACTGCTCTGCATCGAATGGTGCAAGATCATCGACGCCTTCGCCCAGACCAATCAGTTTGACCGGCACGCCTAGCTCCTGCTGAACCTGAATCACGATGCCGCCCTTGGCTGAGCCATCGAGCTTAGTGAGCACGATGCCCGTGACATCAACGACCTCAGCAAAGATACGGGCTTGGGTTAGGCCGTTCTGACCAGTGGTGGCGTCAAGAACGAGCAACACCTCCGAAACGGGAGCCTTCTTCTCAATGACACGCTTGACCTTGCCAAGCTCATCCATCAGGCCGGTTTTGGTGTGCAAGCGCCCGGCGGTATCGACCAGCACGACATCAACATTGCGCGCCACGCCAGTATTGACTGCATCGAAAGCAACGCTCGCGGGATCGCCATTTTCAGGGCCACGAACCGTCTCAACGCCGACGCGCTCGCCCCATGTCGCGAGCTGTTCAGCAGCAGCAGCACGGAAAGTATCGGCAGCACCGAGGAGCACTGTCTTGCCCTCAGAGACCAAAACCCGCGACAGTTTGCCAACCGTCGTCGTCTTGCCAGTGCCGTTGACGCCCACGACGAGCACCACGGCTGGAGTCGTCGCGTCTGGGCGCTGTGTCTGCAATGTCCGATCCATCGTCGGATTGACGAGCGCGAGCAACTCATCGCGCAAGATCGCCTTAGCTTGCGCCGGGTCTTTCACACCATCAATTGCGAGACGCTGACGTAGTTTCTGGGTCAGTTGCGTGGTGGGGCCAACTCCCATGTCCGCCGAGATCAGCGACGTCTCAAAGTCGTCCCAGGTATCTTCAGAAATCTGGTCTTGCGCCAGCAAACTCAGCAGGCCCCGAGCAAATGGATTATTTGTGGCAGCAAGCTTGCGACGAAGCCGCGTCAGTCGGGTTGCCGGTGCTTCAGGAACGTCGAGAACCGAGTCAGGCTCACCGGCTTCTGCCTCATCAGCATCAACAAGTTCACCTTCGGCAATCTCTTCTGACGTTGGCTCAGCCGGAAGCTCTGACTGCGCCTCACCAGCGTCGAGCGCCTTACGGTTACCGACGATAATGATGCTGACAGCGGCCAGGATGAGCGCCGCAATGGCAGCGACGATGCACCAGTAGAACATAGTCACTCCCCCAGCTTAGGGGAGCATTACCCCGTTACTAGCACGGGAACCGGCTACGTCTCCCGCACAAGCCGCTGGCTAATCACCGTGGAGACCCCATCTCCACGCATCGTGACGCCATAGAGCGAGTCCGCGACCTCCATTGTGCGCTTGTGATGGGTGATCACTAGGAGCTGGGAATTTCGTCGCAACTCCTCATAGATCTCCAGCAAGCGCCCCAAGTTAGTGTCATCGAGCGCTGCTTCAACCTCGTCCAGGATGTAGAACGGAGAAGGTCGCGCCATGAACAACGACACCAGGAATGCCACCGCAACCAAAGACCGTTCACCGCCTGACAGCAGTGAAAGTCGCTTCACTTTCTTACCGGCCGGACGAGCCTCAACATCGATACCAGTCGTAAGCCACTGCCCCGGCTCAGTCAAGATAAGTTTGCCTTCACCGCCTGGGAAGAGCCGGGCAAAAACATGCTCAAAAGCTTGCTCCACGTCGGCATAAGCCGCAGCAAAAACTTCCTCGACACGACGATCAACATCGTTGATGATGTCCTGGAGATCAGCACGGGTCTTGCGGACGTCTTCGAGCTGTTCGGCTAGGAAGGCGTGCCGTTCCTGCATCGCATCAAATTCTTCCAATGCCAGAGGGTTTACTCGCCCTAGCACTGACAACTGACGTTCAGCTACTCGTAGACGCTTGGCCTGCTCTTCACGGACGAAAGGTATCGGCGCTGGAGCTTCATCCTCGTCTGTCAGTGGCTGTCCGTCAGCACTCATAAGGACCGGGATTAGCTGGTCTGGACCATATTCCTGAGTTAATACATCGGCAGCCAGACCCAGCTCAGTCATCGCCTTTTCGGCAAGTGCTTCTAGACGTAGCCGTTGTTCAGTTCGGGCCATCTCATCGCGGTGCGCAGAATCGACGAGTTCTTCAAGTTCCTTGGCGAGACGTCGTGCATCAAGACGTGACTGTTGTACCTTCTCGTCGGCTTTGCCACGCAATAACTCAGCCTCTTGACGCGCGGTGGTGGCACGTTGCCGCGCCTCATCAACGCGCGCCAACAACCAGGAACCCGCCAGCGCCACTGCTGTGGCCCGCTGCGCTTCCCGACGTAATTGCTCTCGGCGAGCGGTGGCTTTCGCAATAGCATCGCGCTCATGGTGGGCCTGCTTACGCAAAGCCTCAACACGCCCGGCATAGCCGCGAGCGCGTTCTTCTACAGTACGTAGCGCAAGGCGCGTCTCCATCTCGCTACTTCGCAGTTTTCGGGCAGCTTCAGCAAGCCGGTCACGCTCAGTAGCATCAGGCTCAGTAGTGGCCTTTTCTTCGCGGGCAGCGGTTAGCCGTTGCTCTAGCTCAGCAAGTCCTGCCATGTCCTTATCGCGGGCTTCTGCAGCTTGCTGAATCGACGCCCGCAACCGTTCTGCTTCGCCGTCTGCCGCCCGAGCCGTCTGATTGAGTTGCCCTAGCTCCTCAGCAACCGCCGCCATCCGAGCATCTGACTCATGAAGCCGAGCTAAGGCGATATCGACCTGGTCTTGAGCCTGCTCATGCTGTTGTGTGGCCGCGGCAAGCGCAAACCGCGTCTTTTCCACAGCATGTTCTGCATCAATCAGTTCCCGTTCGGCAGCATCGACCGCTGCTTGCATTTCCAACATCGAGGGCTGCGACGTAGAACCGCCAGCAGAAAACCACCTGCTGATGACATCGCCTTCTCGCGTAATTGCAGTCACATTCGGAAGTGTTTCCACTAGTCGCTGTGCAGCCGTCAGATCATCGACAACGGCCATGCCCGAGACAAGGCGAGCCATTGCCGTCTGCAGTTGTTGCGGGCACTCCACCGTTTCCATGACATAGCGTGCTCCAGTAGGCAAGGTTGGCCATACGTTCGAGTCCTTCGGCCCACCTCCGACGAGGAGCCCCGCCCGGCCCAAGTCCTCTTCTTTGAGATGGGTTAATGCTGCGGTGACGGCGTCGAGATCTTCGACGGCCACTGCATCGGCTGCATTCCCCAGCGCTGCGGCAACCGCTGCTTCATACCCCTTTTCGACACGGAGCAATGACGCCACCGAACCCACGATGCCAGACACATGTCCGGTAGCAGCAAGCAACGCAGCTCCAGCATCTTTACGCGCAAGACCTAGTCGCAAGCCATCAAGACGAGCCGCGAGCGAAGCCCGCCGCTGGTGATGCTCTTGCTCGTGTCGAGTAAGTTCTGCCAGCCGTGCTGTGCTATTCGCCAAGGCTTCAGATGCTGTTTCATAGGCGGCGTCTAGATCCACTTCGCCCTCATCAAGGCCAGCTACTTGAGCCTCAAGCGCAGTGAATTTCGTCAAAGCCTCCGCTGCGCGGGCAGCAGCCTGCTGTTGCGACGTTTCCAAGCGAGCAATTTGTTCTGCTGCGGCATCTGTACGCGACGTGAGTGAGTTCACTTGGCCTTGTAACCGGGCCAAGCCTTCCCGACGATCAGCAGCAGCCCGAATCTGAGCTGCTAGCCGTCGATCTTCTTCAGCATGGGCTGCTTCGGCGTCTGCACGCTCTTGGCTCACCTTCGCTAATGCAGCAGCCTTGATTTCGGCGTCTGCACGAAGCTGAGCCTCAATGGCAGCAACTGCGTCGGCTTCTTTCTCAATTGCTGCTGGATCACGAGCAGGCCGGTCTGCCCCGGTATCGATATCGTCGGCATAGCGCATACGCTCTGCCGCAATCGACATTGTGGAAGCGACCCGCTCCCGTAGCGCAGCCAGCCCATACCACGTCTCTTGAGCCCGTGAGAGCGTAGGCAAGGCCTGCCGCATCGCTTCTTCGGCCTCATTCTCGGCTTCCCGAGCAGCATTCAGTGCGGCCTCTGTGTGCTTGCGTCGCTGGAGCACCGCTGCTTCATCGGCTAGATCGGCCTGCAACGCTAGCTGAGCTTGCACCAGATCGTCAGCGATCAAACGTGCTTTAGCATCGCGGACTTCAGCCTGGATGAGAGCTGCTTTCCGGGCGACTTCTGCTTGTTTACTCAACGGTTTGAGTTGGCGACGAATTTCACTCAACAAATCGCTGACCCGATTGAGATTGCCCTCAGTGGCATCTAGCTTGCGGACGGCTTTCTCTTTGCGACGCCGGTGTTTCAAGACGCCCGCTGCCTCCTCAATGAAGCCACGGCGCTGTTCTGGAGTAGCAGACAAGATCGTGTCGAGCTGGCCCTGCCCCACGATGACATGCATTTCTCGACCGATACCGGAGTCAGACAAGAGCTCTTGTACGTCAAGGAGTCGGCAGGCATGTCCATTGATCGCGTATTCCGAGCCGCCTGAGCGAAACATGGTGCGCGAGATCGTGACTTCGGTGAAATCAATCGGCAGCGCACCGTCAGAGTTATCGATCGTGAGAACGACCTCGGCACGACCAAGAGGCGCACGGTCAGTGGTACCGGCGAAGATGACGTCGTCCATCTTCCCGCCGCGCAGATGTTTGGCGCCCTGTTCGCCCATCACCCAGCTCAGAGCGTCAACAACGTTAGATTTTCCCGACCCATTTGGGCCAACGATGCAGGTGATCCCTGGCTCAAAATTGAGCGTGGTCGCTGACGCGAACGACTTGAAGCCGCGTAACGTCAGTGACTTGAGATACATAGGAAGAGGTTAGTCCTTTGATTCGGCACCTGGGGCAAGGTGACGGACAGCGCGGAAGGTCCAGATCTTGTTCACAATAAAGTTGATCGGGATCGTCAAGATTACTGCCAACATCTGTGACCAGTATTCCCGCGAGTGCAAGCCCTTACCCTCGTGCCAGAACGGCTCTGGCAAGTACGCGAATGACGTCGAATTCGTAAACAAGATCTTGACGAAGAATCCAACCACGGCAGCAACCAGACCGACCAAGAAGAACGGCCAAAACTCTTTCCACCAGCTGGCATGCCCGTTGCTCTTGAACGTCCACCAGCGGTTCAGCTGAAAATTGAATGGGTTTGCTACGAGGAAAGCAACAACCCACACTAGGTTCGAGAAGCGGAAGTTGAACTGCGTCCCTGCGATGGGGAACAAGATATCTTGTGCATGGCTAGTACCACCGTTGAGCTTGTTCATGACGAAGGCCACGAAAAGATTCACCAGAAAGCCTGAACCACCCACAACACCGAACTTGATGAACTGGATGAGGGTATGTCGGCGGCGCGCGCGGCCTAATTCGTCAGTAGTCACAATGAACTGAAGTCTACCCTCTCCTCAATAAGGATCCAGATTTTACCTGTCTACAGGTGAAATCTGGATCCTTGATCAGCGCTCTTTGCGATAGACCTGGCACACCTTATCTACGGTGAATCCAAGCTGCTCATTGATAGCGATCATTGCGTGGTTCTCGTCATCGTTATAGGTGTGGATCGAGGGGTTTGTTACCCCCAATTGCAGTAGCTGATGCTCCAGCGCTGTCTTGGCTGCAAGCCCGAGCCTGCGCCCACGGTGTGCTGGATCAACGTATGTGACATCGACGTTCATACGTCGCTGTGGATCATGGGGGATATCGAGTGCAGTAAGTGCCACGACTTTCTGGTCATAGATGGCAATGGTTTCTAATAGCTGGTCATAGATGGCAATGGTTTCTAATAGCCTGCACCGTCTAGCACGGGCATGCTCCACTCGCTGCAGATATCGTTGAGGTGAAAGCACATCAGCTTGCCACTCCACGGTTCCCGACGGGGCATCAACATTGACCATTCCATAGAGCCGGCCGAAGCTTTCCCGATAGTGCTCTGGGATGCCATCGACGTAGCTGGCTAAGGTATAGCCTTCCGGCAATGGCTCGCGAACTACCACTTTCGCTGGATCTACTGGCCAAAACAACTGACGGACTTTTCCTGCTGATACCTGCTCATAACCAGTACTGAGGGCAAAACCGCTGCTGCTCAACTCACGGGTACTACCTGGCGCCCACTCGATCTCAGCGAGTAGCACCTTACAGCGTGGCGGTATCTGATTTTCAATAAAGGCTAGGAACTCCCTGCCATAGCCACAGCGGCGATGCTGATGTGCAATCTCGACGCATAGCCCACGCTTATCAGCGTCTGGCTCCCCCTCGACCGCACCCCACACCTGGCAGCTCCCGACAAGTTCTCCGTCGAGGAAAGCCAACCAGCGCTGATCCTCTTGCCCCGGACGTGTTGAACTCGCTGCAGCAATGAAGTCGTCGATACTGCGGGGCTGATAGTCCGGTCGAAGCTCGCGACATTGCTGGGTATCAAAATCTAAGAAGGCGTGAACCTCAGCTCCATTAGTCAGATCAAGTTCGCGAAACTTCAACGTCATAGCCTGGGAGCCTATACCAGCCCCGGCTATCCCTTCTTTCTGACTTTCTTTTCCTGCCTACTTCCCTCTCCGCAAACGCTGCACTTAACGTTGTTTGCTGCGGTTATTTGTGCAGTGTTTAACATTTAGTGCAGCGTTTGTGTGGGGTGGGTGGTTAGCGTAGGACGCTTGTGAGTTCTTTGACGGTGATGGTGCGGGTTTTGGTGGTGGTGTGGGTGAGTGTGTCGTGGGTGTCGTTGGTTGCCCAGGTGATGTTCCAGGTGCTGGTTGCGGTGATTAGGTAGTCGCCGGGGGTTTGGTAGACGTGTCCGCAGGTAGGGCTTGGTGTTCCTGGTGTGATGTTGTCGGTATAGGGGGTTGTGGTGGTGCAGGTGTGGTTGGTGCCGTCTCCCATGGTGAAGGTCACGTTGGTCAGGGTCGCGGTCAGGGTGAGGGTGATGTTGTCGATGGTGATGGTTGCCTGTTGTGGGCCGGGGGTTGTGGTCCATAGCCATAACGGGTAGCCGACGAAGGCCGCGTTCCATTCATTGACGTGTGGGTCCGGGCCGATGTTGGGTGCTAGCTCCGGTATGGGCAGGGTGACTTTCCCAGATTTGATCGCGTCGGCGATGAGTGTTGACGTTGCTGGGGATGGTGGTGTCTCTGCGACTGGGATTGTTGGCCCTACCCAGGGTTGAGCCATAATCGCTGCCCATTTTTCTGCTGTGTAGATGGTGCCGTAGGGGCCTACGACGTATCCCGTCGCTGGGGCGTTAGCTGGGAGTGTGGTCACGACCTCGGGCAACGGGACAGGCTGACTACTACTGCCTGGTACCCGGACCACGACCTCGCCTGTAACCCCACCAGACCCCGGAGAAACCGACACCGAACAACCTAGAGACGTAAAATTTTTACAGCTCGTGGCGCTCGCTACCGTTGCAGGAAGCATTACTTTAAGCAGAACAATAACCATGACTATGTTCAAGATGCGTCGCATGTGCCACCTACTTCGTCACGCGCTGCGATAAGCATCAGCTTTCCATTAACTAAACGAAAGTCTGTAACCTTCTGCACAATTCGGCCTGCTTCTCTCGTGCCATCTTTGCGATGTACGAAGGTGAATCTGCTATCTGAGCAAGTAGCTACAGAAATATCGGCACCTTCCGCAGTTTTTAGTTGGCGGAATGATCCAATCTTTGGTTTATCTTCCACTACCCAACCATCTTTCAACTGCTGCTGAAGAGCTGCCGTATCTTCAGCTAGAAGATCACCCATCGCGTATTGACGCATCAGATCAGTAGCTTCGGAGGTTCCTCCAACAAGCATCAGGCGATCTACTTCGGCTTCATATGTGAGGAAGTTTTCTTGTGCTTGTTCGAGTGAGATGACTTGTGTTGTGTGGGTGGGTGTTGCTTGGGGTGGGATGGTTGGCGTGGTAGTTGTGGTTGTGCAGCCGGTTAGGCATA
>JBOFIQ010000153.1:0-2502 GCA_051650245.1 Propionibacteriaceae bacterium
GGCACAATAGGCAGGCGGAACGTGTAGCTCCTGCCACAGGGGGATTGCCTGCACAACCCGCACCCGTTATCAACACCATCCGGTGACCTGTGGCACTCGTGAGGACAAGCAATGCATCCGCTTATTCAGGAGCTCAACAAGGCGAGCATCCATGAGGTTCCGGACTTCCGCGCTGGCGACACCGTCAAGGTTCACGTCCGCGTTATTGAAGGTACCCGTTCCCGTATTCAGGTTTTTGCCGGTGTCGTGATTTCACGCACGGGCGCTGGCGTCCAGCAGGCGTTCACTGTGCGTAAGAACAGCCTCGGTGTTGGCGTGGAGCGTACGTTCCCGCTGTACTCGCCGATCATCGAAAAGATCGAGGTTGATCGTCACGGTGACGTGCGTCGCGCCAAGCTTTACTACTTGCGCGGTCTTCAGGGCAAGAAGGCCAAGATCAAGGAGAAGCGCGACCGCTAAGCTGCGCGCTCTTCAGCATACGAATATCAGCCAGTCCGACTACGGTCGTGACTGGCTGATGTTTTATACGGTGGGGTAGCGTAGGGCTTCATGGCAGTGTCAATCAGCCAGTTTTGCCCGCACCCCTGCTAGCGTCAGGGAACGAGAGATCTCACGATGAGATTTTTCGTCAGGGCAATACAGCCAAGGAGTCTGGGTGGGAATCAAGAAGCTCACGCATCGTGACGATGTGAGTAACCTCGGCGATGAGGTAATCGCAGACGAGGTAGATACTCTCCAGCCCGATGCTGAACCCACCGAGGCTTCAGCGCAGACAGCAGTCACTGCGATGAAGAAGAAACCCAAGCAAGGTATTGGTGCGGTGCTCAAGGAGTTCTTCCTGGTCATCGTGGGGGCTTTGATCATCTCGCTGGTATTGCGGGCTTTCGTATTCCAGCTCTTTGAGATTCCTTCTGGTTCGATGGAAAATACGTTGCAGCTCCAAGACAAGGTTTTCGTCTACAAGCAGGGCGAGGTCACCCGTGGCACAGTCGTTGTCTTTGAAGACCCAGCCGGTTGGCTGCCTGCCGCACCTGCGGTAGCTCCTGGGCGGGCTTTCTTGGAGAAGATTGGCCTTGCGCCGGATACCTCGCAGAATCATCTGATTAAACGTGTTATTGGGCTTCCTGGCGACACAGTTGAGTGTTGCAGTGCCAATGGGAAACTCAAAGTCAATGGGGTAGAGATTGACGAGTCGGCTTATCTCTATAGCGATGGGAATACCCACGTTCTTCCCTCGAATTTCCCATTCCGCGTCGTTGTTCCTGCGGACCGGATTTTTGTGATGGGTGATCACCGTAACGCGAGTAGAGATTCACGCTGCTGGTTACAGAGCAAAGGCATTGACGCATTCGTCCCATTGAAGAATGTTGTGGGTCCAGCGGTCTACATCATCGCGCCCACCGATCATGCGAAGAAACTCCGCGGTACCGAGGCATTTTCCCAGGTTCCTGCGGCTCCAGCAGCACCAGCAGCCCCCGTTATTGATGCCTCTCGCGTGCAGTGTTAAATCCGCTTTATGACTTTGAACGGATGCTTCGTAAAGCAGGCCTAGCCCCTGTTGCAGGAGCAGACGAAGCCGGGCGTGGTGCGTGTGCGGGACCATTAGTGGCAGGAGCTGTCATCTTGCGTCAGGAGCCACGTCATCAGCTTGTGGGATTGCGTGATTCTAAGCTCTTGACTGAGCGAGCACGAGAAGAGCTCTACGCTGAGATTACGAGCCGAGCATTAGCGTGGTCAGTGGTGGCAATCGAGCCCGACGAGATTGATCGGATTGGTTTGCAAACGGCCAATATCCAGGCGTTGCGACGAGCGCTGTGGCGGCTTTCGGTAGTACCTGGGTATGCGCTGACCGATGGTTTTCCAGTAGACGGGTTAGGGATGCCGGGGTTAGCGATGTGGAAGGGCGATCAAGTGGCAGCCTGCGTGAGCGCGGCGTCTATCGTGGCAAAAGTGACACGGGATCGCGCCATGGTGGAGTGTGATAGCCGCTATCCCGGCTATGGTTTCGCTATCCACAAGGGCTATTCCACGAAGGCCCATCAACGGGCTCTCGTCGAATTAGGGCCTAGCCCGATCCATCGGATGAGCTATGCCAATGTGGCACAGGCCCAGCAGTAGTCCAGGCTGAAGTGCCCCTTGGCGCTACCTTAACGCTAGGCTTGAACCACCATGAGTGCTGAAGACCTAGATTCCTATGAAGCCGATCTTGAACTGAACTTGTACAAGGAGTACAAAGACGTTGTCGGTTTGTTTACCTACGCCGTTGAGACTGAACGTCGTTTCTACCTGTGCAATATGGTCGATCTTAAGGTTCGTACTGAGGGTGGGGACGTCTACTACGAGGTTTCCATGGGGGATGCCTGGGTCTGGGATATGTACCGGCCTGCGCGCTTCGTGAAGTCAGCCAAGGTCCTGACGTTCCGTGATGTTTCGATCGAAGAGATCACGCACGCAGAGCTTGACGTTCCCAGCTCCTAGTTTTCCCCAAATGCCTGTGCTGTG
>JBOFIQ010000154.1:0-7216 GCA_051650245.1 Propionibacteriaceae bacterium
ACGATGACATTTGAGCAGCCGCCTCTAAGCGCTGTTTGTTACACAGTCAATATCTGGGGTAGGGCCTTGATTGAGCCGTGTCATGGTCAAGCACCAGAGCTTGAGCAGGGCACGATAACTCTTCCAGTGGGTTGGTCAATGAACGAATCGATTCTGACATTTACCCTTCCACGATCAGAGGCGACTCAACTTGCACCGCTGCAATCTTTTCCTTCGCGTACTCCTGTCAAACTTATTGCAGGGTCGCTGCTGGGCTGGCTGCTGTTGGCGCTGGGCTCTGTCTACGTACTGAGGCGACGCCGTCAGCAGAGGCAAAGAATTGCTGTGTGGCAGCAAGTAGTGGGACTGAGCTTTGGTCTGGCAGCGAGCTGGGTGGCCTATCAGATGGCGGCGGGGCCGCTGCAGAGAAGTTATGGTCTTGGAACCGCTGTCGGCTGGGGCATTATCGTCATCCCCTCGTTACTCATTGCTACAGCAATTGGGGTATTCGCATGGCCTGGTTCGCCACAAGCTAGCCGCACGCAACAATCTTGAGCAAGCGCTTCTCGCCTACTGCTGCCACCGTTTCAAAACCGGGAGTACTCGCGATATCGACCCATCCCGAATAGACGATATTCAACGTCGTGTATGGGCCAAAGTCGAGAGCGTAATGGATGTTCTGACTATTCAATATCGAACATACAAGAGGATTCGTCGCCGCCTCACGAAGATGATGAGCGAGGTAGATCTGATCCGCGTCCGGAACACTGTAGGCGTAGTAGGGGATCAAGACATCCCGATTAAAAAGGCTATAGAGAAACTCGCTACCCGTGCCGGGGACATTCGCCACAGTCTGCCCTTCGGGGATGATCATGGCTGCCTGGCTGAGGAGTTCATATTCAGCGGCTGTTACTTTGTAGCCATCAAGAGGGCCTATTGGGGTTTGATAGGCACTGTGACCAAGGCGGATTTCTTCACGTAAGCCTCCGGAACTCTGCGTCAATAGCAGCAAAAGTACGCAACTTGTCGCACCAAAGACGAGATATCCACGTCGGGTACAGCTAGCTGGCAGATGACGTATAGCGGTGGTGATGAAGAGATGCCAGCCGTAGCATGCCATGAGTACGGAGATCACTCCGACAACTGCGGAGAACCGGTAGTAGTCCTCATACCAAGCGCGCGTTATGATCCAGCGGAGAAACTTCGCTGGTGCAGCAACCATGACAACGTAGATCGCCACGATCAGAGTGCAGCCGAGCCCCATCCAGAACAATCGCTTTGTCATCAGGAGGCCAATAAAGCCAATGGCAACGAGCAGAGCGAAGAGAAGCGTTACAAGGTGGTGTGAGATTGGCACTGATAACCATGCCTGAGTAATTCCTTGTGCTGTGGTGGAAAAGCGAGGCCAGATGTAGTCCACGGGAATAGCGGGATGCAGGAAATACCATGCTCCCAAAGCGATGATGAGGTGGAGCGCGGCTAAGGCAAGGAGGCTGCCTCCAGACCACAGATCAGTACGAATTTCGCGTATACCGTGGCTTATTCCGAAGATGCTCAGCGGAATGGAGAAAACGAGGACAGCGATCAGCGCAGATGGGTGGGCAAGGGCAATGCCAGGTACAACTCCTGCAAGAAGAATGAGGGTACAAGGACGAGATAGTGGGGCTGCCGCCCCGACGCTATACAGCGATGCAAGTAGGCCGATGAGCAGGGGCGCGAAGGCAAGCCCTAGAAGGTTTGGGTAAAGGACGCCAAAATCAGCGAGGTAATACGGGAAAGTTGGGCAGGCAACGCTCACAATTCCAACCCCAATAAGCTCAACATTGTTGAGCTTCCAGAGGAGATCGACACCGCCTAGGACTGCCATCGGCCAGGCGAAGCCCATGATGACGACAACTGCTGCGTGAATTGATGTCGTCATCTGGCCATGATTGAGGTGGAGCACCACCGCCGCAAAATCATGGAATGCTGATGGGTAGAACGAGGAAGGGTGGCCAGCATAAAGATAGCTTGATGACCAAAGCGACGATGCTTCACCGCTTTCCCAGATATGTCTGGTGGTGCTGAGGTGAAAAGCGTTATCCCAGGTATTGGAGAATGCAGTGGGGTGTTTCACCATGAGCCGATAGTTCAACGCCACGATGGCAAAGGCAAGCCCTGCAGCAATGACATGGCTCCACCAACGTCGTGATGTAGTTTCCCGCTCGGCGCTCTGAAGAACATGATGTCGGGTTAGGAGCAAGACATCTGTACTTGCCAGAGTGAGTAGAGCAACTGCCCAGGACCAATGACGTCCCAACAGCGGGCTGGCAAATGCACCGACAGAGATCAAGGAAATGCTGATGGCAGGGGCGAAGCAAAGAGCGCGAAAGCGATTCAGAAGCAACGGGCTAAGTGCTAGATAGCCAGGCAGGATGAGAAGAACTAGCGCGGCGAAGGTGATTGGCACGGTCGATAACCACATCCCGGCACTCCTTGACTATCGCGCAGACTCAACATGGACATCCTCCCATAGGTTCTCTGCGTTAGAGCATGGGCAAGCGCGTTGATTCGTCAATCTCACGATAAGGAGATGAACAGAGATATCTGATGCGCTGCGCAGTGTGCAGATCATCGTGGAGTTCAGCGATAAGATGCAGTTGAGTATAGCGTGAGGATGGAGGTTGCTATGCACATGGTTGCACCGGCCTCTGGAGCACCCGAACCGCAGGTCGCCGTGATTGCGCCATTTACTCCTCATACGGCTGCCCATGTCGAAGAGCAGGCCACGTGTGCGGTGAGTGCAGGGTTCTTGCCGATCTTGGTAGCTCAAGGAACAACGTGTGACGACGTAACAGCACAGGGCATCACCCATATCGGTTCACCGGCTGGTCGTGGCGCCGCTATCCGTGCTGGTATGGAACACCTTGCCCCGGGTTTGCCGTGCATCGTGGTTGATAGCGCGTGGAGCGTGACATCAACAGATTTAGATATGATCCGCCAGTTGTTGTGTAGCAAGGGAAAAGATCATCTGGTCCTTGCTCAATGGAGTAATCGTCAGCACTCGCTATTGGCGCGGCTGCACACGGTATTCTTGGCGCTGATACTCAAACTCCTATGTGGGGTAAAGCATGGAGCTTCTCTAACTGGCGTGTGGGGCATCGCCGAGGATCTTGTGCCCGCGGTATCTGCCATCACAGGCACGGGATATGAGCAAGAGACCAAGATGCTGATCCAGCTATCGCATCAAGGGCATCATATTGATGACGTGATCTTGTCGGCTCCAACTCCTCCTCGGGCTCCTGATTTTCGGCTATGGCGCGATGGTATTACTTGTTACATCGTAATTATCGTTCAGTTCTTTACTTTTATGATGAGTTCTGTAGTGAGTATGACGATTGATCTTAGCCTTTATGCGCTCGTTATTCATACATATTGGCAAGGTAGCCCTATGCCAAAAGCGGTAATCAGTTCGACGATTATTGCACGTATTATTAGCTCATTATTTAATTACACAGTTAATCGCAATATTGTCTTTAGCAAAGAAGGCGGTAAGCGGTCTATCGTACGCTATTACCTCTTGGCTGCAGCGATCATGATGGTCTCTGCTCTAGGGAGTAGCCTGCTGGCGCCATTGATGCCAAAGCTCCTTATCGTCGCCAAGTTCCTTGTCGATCTGCTGCTCTTCTTCGTAAGTTATTTGACTCAAAAGCACTGGGTTTTCCGAGATCGGGAAAATAGCATCTAGCTGATGCTGCTACCGCGCTGGCGGTGGGGGGCGTTCTGCAGGCAGCCCCGCGGCTACATCTGATGAATCTGGAAATACTGCGACAGTAACATGAACCTCTACCCCCTTTTGCGCTCGGTTGTGATCCACGCCACAGAAATAGCGCGATAGGCGAAAGAAAATGAAGTATTTCTGTGGCCGAAGCCACATATTCCAGGGCGGTAGCAGATTAGGGGTGACCCCGCGCGAATTGCAGATTCGTCTGAGTCCTACAGTGCAGTGGTATCAGACGGATGAGGAGTTGAGGACAGTGAGTCTGCATCCTGCGGAAACGGCCCATGCGGGCGTTGCTCACCATGGCTTTCCGGTTCACGTCATCACTGGCCACTACGGTAGCGGAAAGACGGAGTTCTCAGTTTCACTGGCCGCGAAGCGAGCTTATGAGGGGTATTCCGTAGCAATTGGGGATCTCGATATCGTGAATCCCTATTTCCGCTCCCGAGAACGTCATGGCGAACTGGCAGAACTTGGTATCCGAGTTATTTCTAGTTCTCTGGGTCCTAATGTCACATTAGACCTCCCCGCAATATCAGCAGAAATTCGTGGACCGATCGTTGATGAGCAATGTTTGCCCATTCTTGACGTCGGCGGCGATTCAATCGGGGCAAAGGCGCTCAACGAATTTCTCCTTGATATCACCAAGCGCGGCTATGAGATGTTACTCACGCTCAATGCTTACCGCTTGGAAACTAGCACGGTTGAAGGTGCGCTCAAACATATTGAGGCTATTCAATCGACATCCCACCTGGAGTTCACCGGCATCATCGTGAACACCCATGTGGTCCGGGAAACCACGACTGACGATGTCCTTGCTGGCTATGAACTGGCCTGCAAGGTGAGCGCAGCGAGTGATCTTCCTATCCGTTACATCAGTGCAATCCCCACCGCGCTCGAGGGACTGCCAGACGATGTGGTCGGCGAGCGCGTGCCTATCGGCCTCTACATGCGTGACGCATGGATGTAGGAAAGGGAACTTAACCATGGCAACCAAGGGAACCGTGACGTTTAATCACGATGTCTGTAAAGGGTGTGGCCTGTGCGTTGAAGCGTGCAAGGTCCATGCGCTGGAGATGGCAACGGATGAAATCAATGCCAAGGGGTACCACCCGGTGTACCTCGCCCTTCCGGAAAAGTGCAACGGCTGTACCAACTGCGCTGTGATGTGTCCGGATGCGGTCATTACCGTTCACAAGGAGAAGGTGGAGCGCTCATGAGCAAAGTGCTGATGAAAGGTAACGAAGCAATCGGTGCGGCTGCCATCAAGGCAGGATGCCACTACTTTTTCGGGTACCCGATTACGCCGCAAACCGAGCTACCCGAATATATGGCAGCCCATCTACCGGAGGTCGGTGGACAGTTCGTACAAGCCGAGTCCGAGGTAGCTGCAATCAACATGGTCTACGGCGCAGCCGGTACGGGCAAGCGGTGCATGACGTCGTCGTCATCTCCAGGCATTGCGCTCAAGCAGGAGGGCATCTCCTACATCGCTGGTGCGGAACTGCCCTGTGTCATCGTCAATATCGTCCGTGGTGGTCCGGGCTTAGGATCGATTCAGCCTGCACAGTCGGATTACAACCAGGCAACGCGCGGTGGTGGCGACGGTGACTACAAGCTCTTGGTCTACGCTCCCTGCAATATCCAGGAGATGACTGACCTGGTACAGATCGCCTTCGATAAGGCAGACCTCTACCGCAATCCGGTCATGCTTATAGGCGACGGCATGTTGGGCCAGATGATGGAAGCGGTCGAGCTTCGTGATCAGCCCAAGATCGAGCTGCCGAGCAAGGATGATTGGGCAACAACGGGTACCAAGATGGAGCGCGAGCCCCATGTCATCAACTCATTGAGGATGCAGCCAGAGGATCTTGAGGCGCATAACCTCCACCTCTGGGAAAAGTACGAGACCATGCGCAAGAACGAACCGATGGTAGAGCTTTATCAAGTCGATGATGCTGAACTCGTCGTCGTTGCGTATGGAACAACGTCGCGTATTGCTCGGGCAGCTATCGACACCATGCGTGCTGAGGGACTCAAGATCGGCATGATCCGGCCAATTACCCTCTGGCCTTTCCCCATGGCGGCTTTCGAGACGCTTCCAGCATCGGTCAAGAACCTGCTCGTGGTTGAAATGAGCATGGGGCAGATGATCGATGACGTGAAGATCGCCAATAACGGACGTCTCCCTGTCGATTTCGTGGGGCGCTCTGGCGGCATGATCCCCACGCCGAATCTCATCATGGACAAGGTTTCTGCGATGCTCGAAGGGGGCTCGAAGTAAATGGAAACTGTATTCAAGAAGACAATTGGTCTCACGAGTAAGCAGACGCATTACTGCCCTGGCTGTACACACGGCATCATCCATCGCATTGTTGCCGAATGTCTTGAAGAGCTCGGTGTTCTCGGTGACACGATCGGTGTTGCACCTGTCGGCTGCTCGGTGCTTGCCTACGACTACTTCAACTGCGATATGTCAGAGGCTGCCCACGGGCGTGCCCCTGCCGTTGCTACCGGAATCAAGCGTTGTTTGCCGGATAAGACAGTATTCACCTATCAAGGCGATGGTGACTTAGCTTCGATCGGCACCGCAGAGATCGTCCATGCTGCTCATCGCAGTGAGAACTTCACCACGATCTTCGTCAACAATGCGATTTACGGTATGACTGGCGGCCAAATGGCCCCGACGACGCTTATCGGTCAGAAGACCACGACCTCTCCTGGCGGACGTCAGGCCGTAGGGCATGGGTTCCCACTCAAGATGTCAGAAATGCTGGCCCAGGTTCCGGGTGCGGTCTTTGTTGAGCGGGTCTCGGTGCATAACGCCCCGAATGCCCGTAAGGCAAAGAATGCCATCAAGCGCGCATTCCAGTGCCAGCTTGAAGGCAAGGGCTTTGCCATCGTCGAGGTACTTTCGACCTGCCCCACGAACTGGGGCATCGATCCGGCTGCAGCGCTGAAGTGGTTGGAAGAGAACATGATTCCGTACTATCCGCTAGGCCGAATCCGTGACTTCGAGGACACGCCAGCTGAAGAAAAGGAGACCGCTCATGCTTAACGAAAAGTGCATCATGGCTGGTTTCGGCGGCCAAGGCATCATGGCAATGGGGCAGATGTTGGCCCAAGCCGGTCTAGATGAAGGTCGAGGCGTTACCTGGTTGCCGTCATACGGTCCGGAGATGCGCGGTGGTACCGCTAACTGCATGGTTATTATCTCTGACCATGACGTTCCGAGCCCATTGATCGATCACAACGCAACCAGCCTCATCATCATGAATGCGCCATCTTTGCCAAAGTTTCTCCCACACCTGCAGGAGGGAGGAGTGATCTTGGTGAACTCCTCACTCGTGGAGGAGAAGGTTCAGCGCGACGACGTCAAAACTGTCTATATCCCCTCGACAGAACTTGCGTCAGAGCTAGGCAACCTCAAGTTCGTGAATATGGTGATGTTGGGAGCGTTCGTCGAGGCGACGAAGG
>JBOFIQ010000155.1:0-5173 GCA_051650245.1 Propionibacteriaceae bacterium
CGCGCCAGACTGTCCCAACACATGAGCCGCTGCCACTGACAGCTCGAGCGCAAGCTCGGCGGTCAGCTCGACATTGGCCTTGCCGCGCACCCCATCGGTGCCAAACAGTCTGGCCATGCGGGGATCAGCGCTTGCTGTACTGAGGAGCCTTACGGGCCTTGTGGAGACCGGCCTTCTTACGTTCGGTGACGCGGGCGTCACGAGTAAGCATGCCAGCCTTCTTCAGCGCGGGACGGCTTGCCTCGGCGTCGATCTGGTTCAGCGAGCGAGCGATACCCAGACGCAACGCACCAGCCTGGCCGGAGGGGCCGCCACCGTGGATACGAGCGATAACGTCGTAGGAACCTGCGACGCCAGCGATCTCGAAGGGCTCACGGATGGACTGCTGGTGAATCTTGTTCGGGAAGTAAACCTCAAGCGCACGGCCATTGATGGTCCAGTTGCCCGTGCCCGGAATGAGGCGGACGCGTGCAATAGCTTGCTTGCGACGGCCAGTGCCGCCACCATTTGCGATCATCGCCGGACGACCAGCCGGCTGCGCAGCAGCAGGCTTCTCTTCCGAGCGGTACGCGATCTCACGGTCGTCCTCGACGAACGGGGCAGGAGCCTCGTCGTTGACGACGGTCTCTTCAATCTGATCAGACATCTTCTGTTCCGTTCTTACTGAGCGATCTGGGTGATCTCGTAGACCTTGGGCTGCTGAGCCTCGTGCGGATGCTCGGCACCCTTGTAGACCTTGAGCTTCTTCATAAGCTGGCGCGAGAGGCGGTTCTTGGGGAGCATGCCCCAGACTGCGAGCTCGACGGCCTTGCGGGGGTCATTCTCAATGAGCTGACCGTAGGGCACAAACTTCAAACCGCCGGGCTGGTGCGAGTGACGGTACGCGAGCTTGTCCGTGGCCTTCTTGCCGGTGAGGGCAATCTTGCCAGCGTTGATGACGACGATGAAGTCGCCGCCATCAACGTGCGGAGCAAACGTCGGCTTGTGCTTGCCGCGAAGAAGAGTGGCGCACGTGACGGCGAGGCGGCCAAGAGTGACGTTCTCTGCGTCGATCACGTACCAGTCCCGGGTGATATCGCCGGGCTTGGGGCTAAACGTAGGCACGGGTGTGACCCACTTCCGTGTGAATGATGATTAAGACATGTTGATGAACAACTCCACCAAGTTTACGGGAGATTTCCTGCGATAGCAAACCTAAAAAAACGCCCCTGACTAGGTGTTTTAGCTAAAATAGTTCACTATATGGTGAACTATTCCTGTGGCTGAATCGTATGAACTCTTTCGCGCGCTTGGCGACCCGTCGCGAGAAGCGATGGTGGAACAGCTCGGCTTTGGGCCAGCGACCGTCGGGGAATTGGGCGCCGGGCTGGGCCTATCGAAAGCTGCCGTCAGCAAGCACGTCAAGGTTCTGATTGATGTCGGCTTGATCTCAACACAGAAGGTAGGCCGAACCACGGTCTGCACCTTGGAACCTGAACCGCTTTCAGCCCTTGCAGACTGGCTCACCGACCGCTGGGCCTACCTCGCCATGCGACCAAGCCCCCAACAAGGACAAAGAGTGGCGAGTTATCCCCGATGACGGGGAAAACTCGCCACTAAACATCACAGCCCAGCAAAACTACCGGTAATACACCGACCGTGTGCTCACGATTTGCTTGCCGAATGGCGCCAGACAGACCGGGATCATCTTGAGGCTAACCCAGGCATTGGCAAGGCCGACAATCGTCAGAGCTTGCCCCAGCGCAATCACTAGATGAAGTAGCACCAGCCACCACCCAGCAATGACGAACCACACAACATTGGCCAGCGCGGTATGAACACCGGCTGACGGACGCGCAACAACTGTGCGCCCAAACGGCCAGACGACATAGTTCGCTAACCGGAAACTTGCGATGCCGAAAGGAATCGTCACGACAAAGATGCACGCCAACACACCCGCGAGCATGTATCCCAACCACAGCCACACACCCGCGAGCAGAAACCAAATGGCATTAATAATGGTCTTCACTACTCCAGTGTGCCAGGCCACGCCAGTGACGCCGGTAAACTAGTGCATATGGCTATTCGACGTGACGTGGTGTCCTTTGTCCGGCGCAGCCCGCGGATGAATCCAGGGCAAGTACGCGCACTTGAGACACTCGGCCCCCAATTCATCCTTGATCTGCCCCACGACGAGCTCGATACCGACATCGCCCCTGGCACCCCGATGTTGGATTTTGAGGAGATGTATGGGCGACCCGCACCGCTCTACATCGAGTTAGGGTCAGGCCGAGGTGAAACTGCTCTCGCTATCGCCAGCGCTCACCCCGACTGTAATTATCTGGCCTTCGAGGTCTTCATCCCTGGGGTTGCATCGAGCCTTATCGGCGTGCGCGACGCTGGCCTATCCAACGTCCGCTTCGCGATCATCGACGGAGCTGCTGCTCTACGCCAGATCGTCCCGGACCGCAGCGTGCGGGAACTTCGCGTGTTCTTCCCTGACCCGTGGCAGAAGAAGCGTCATGCAAAACGTCGTCTGATTCAGACTGCTTTTGCCACCGAGGTTGCCCGTGTTCTTGAGCCAGGTGGAAAGTTTTTCATCGCCACTGACTGGGAAGATTACGCACTCCACGCCCGCGACGTTCTCGACCAGCATCCTGGGTTCACCAATAGCTATGACGGCTGGGCCCCTCGTGATCCAGAACGCCCCCTCACCAAGTTCGAAAAGCGCGGCATCGACGCCGGGCGTCAGATTTTCGATCTCGTCTACCAGGTAGCCGCATGACCCGTTATCGCCTTGACCTTGCCTACGATGGCACCAACTTTTCTGGTTGGGCCGTCCAACCCGGCATGCGTACCGTGCAAAGCGAATTAGAGCACTGGCTAGGTCTTATCCTCCGGCTGCCCGAAGAACCACGTGTCACAGTCGCGGGCCGCACTGATGCTGGCGTCCATGCTCAAGGGCAGGTCTGCCACGTCGATCTCGACGGCGATAATGCCTTGCGCTTATTGCAATACAAACTCCCCCGTGCGCTGCCGTCTGACATCGTCTTACGCAGCGCAAGCGTCGCACCGGATGGTTTTGACGCTCGTTTCTCGGCGATCTGGCGACGCTACTGCTATCGCCTTACCGACCCAACCACCCCCACCGACCCGCTGAAGCGCGGTTACGTCGTTGCTTGTCCCCAACCGCTCGACGTTGATCTGATGAACAGTGCAGCAACGGAACTGCTCGGACTGCGTGACTTCGTCGCTTTCAGCAAGAAACGCGATGGCGCCACCACCATTCGGACGTTGCAGCATTTAGAAACCGTGCGTACCGACTCGGGAGTCATTGAAACAACCGTGCGCGCGGATGCTTTCTGCCGTTCCATGGTTCGTTCGCTCATGGGGGCGCTGGTCGCGGTTGGCAGTGGTCAGCGCGACATGGAGTGGCTACGCATAACCCGCGACGCGGGAATCCGCTCCAACGACACCCGGGTCATGGCTGCACGTGGCCTTGTGCTTGAAGAGGTCGGCTACCCCGAGGATGCGCTACTTGCTGCTCGTGCCAGTGAAGCGCGAGCGACTCGCTCTCGCGAGGAACTTGAGCAAACACGAGCCCGTGAAGAGAACCAGGCGGTCCACGAGTGAGCCACTATTTCGAGACGCCCGAAGGCCCCGACCGACGTCAGAGCATTCAGATCACCGTGGCGGGGCGCACCGTTGAGGTCGAAACTTCACGCGGTGTTTTTTCTGGTGACCATCTCGACCATGCCACCGCGCTTCTGCTCACAAGCTGCGAGCCTGAACCGACGAGCCGCACTTTCCTCGATCTTGGCTGCGGGTGGGGCCCGATTGCGCTGAGCTTGGCTAGCCGTTGTCCCGATAGCCAGATCATCGCTGTCGATGTGAATGAGCGCGCTCTAGCTTTGACTCGCGACAACGCTGATCGGCTTGGACTCAGGCAGGTTGAAACGTTGTTGCCAGATATGGTCGATCCTGAACTTTGCTTTGACGAGATCTGGTCCAACCCGCCAATTCGTATCGGCAAACCGGCTGTCCACGAACTCTTGCTCCGCTGGCTGCCACGGCTTACCCCAACTGGTGTCGCGCGTCTGGTGATCGGGAAGAATCTTGGGGCCGACAGCTACCAAAGTTGGCTCAACGATCAAGGTTTTTCCACCACTCGACGCACAAGTGCTAAGGGTTTCCGGGTTCTCGACGTACGTCATCCCTGAAAAATCCCTCAAAAAGGTGCAGAAGTAGCCCTCGACACCGTACCGTTGAATCTGCGCGTCGGGTGACCGCACCGCTGACGCGGAAGACGAGAAAAAAAGGGGGCCCTCATGGGTATCTTCGATAAGATTCAGGATGTTTTTGGCCAGGCCAAGGATGCTGTTGAGCCGGCAATGGATAAGGCACGCGATGCGATTAGCGACGTGACTGCCATGGCAACTGACAAGTTCGCCGATGTGAAGGAAGAAGCCGCTGAGGCTATCGAGGACATCAAGCAGGGTGACTGGGCTGGCGCCAAGGAGAACCTGACTGAGGCCGTGACCGGTTGCTGCAGCAGCAAGGCTCCGGCCGCCGAAGAGGTTGCCGAAGCAGGCACTGGCTGCTGTGGCGATGCCCCGGCCGAAGAGGTCGTCGAAGCCGGTACCGGCTGCTGCCAGGGCGAAGCCGCTCCGGTTGAGGCTGAGGTCGTTGACGCCGTCGAGGAGCAGGCCGCTGAGGTCGTTGACGTCGTCGAGGATGCCGTCTCCGAGTAACATCGAGCACTATCGCTCATCCGAAACCGGGCTCTTTTGGGGGCCCGGTTTCGTCATGTAAAAAAGGCGTGTACAGTGAGCAGTGGTTATTCAGGGAAATCCGGTGAGAATCCGGAACTGACCCGCAACCGTGAAGCGCAAGCTAAGCCGGACTGCCTGAATATCCATGGCTCATTGAAATCCGTCGAGGCCTACGGAGTGCGAGCCGAGTGGGCCCTGCCCTCCCGGTTGATCGCGTCCCGGGTTTATTCCTCGACTACATATAAGACTTGTCGTTATGCGACAAGACGTAGCCGAGTGAGATGGGCGCAAACTCTTACTCGCCTGCGACAACTCAGACGCGTACCTCCACTCAACGTGTCTATGACGTGCCCATGGACCAAAGGCGGCCCATGGGCACGTTTGTGTCTATACATGGCTCGGCCCATGGCATAACAGCGGCT
>JBOFIQ010000156.1:0-2260 GCA_051650245.1 Propionibacteriaceae bacterium
TCTGCCCGATGATCCATGAGGCTGGTGGCCAGGTCTACATCGACGGCGCGAATATGAACGCACTGGTTGGTCTGGCTCAGCCAGGTAAGTTCGGTGGTGATGTGTCGCACCTGAACTTGCATAAGACCTTTGCTATCCCGCACGGTGGCGGCGGACCGGGCATCGGCCCGATCGGGGTTCGGGAGCATTTGGCTCCGTACCTGCCCAACCACCCCATCATTACCGAGGCTGGTCCTGCGACCTCAGACGGTAACGTCGCGGGTGCGCAGTACGGTTCGGCTGGCGTCGCTTCGATCACATGGGCCTACATCGCCATGATGGGCGGCGAAGGTTTGCGTGAGGCAACGCTTACGGCAATTCTCAATGCGAACTACATCGCAACGCGACTTGGCGAGGCTTTCCCGGTCTTGTACGCCGGTGACAATGGTCGCGTCGCGCATGAGTGCATTCTGGACCTCTCGGGGATCAAGAAGGACACGGGCATCACCAATAACGATGTTGCGAAGCGTCTGATTGATTACGGTTTCCATGCCCCGACCATGAGCTTCCCCGTTCATGACACGTTGATGGTGGAGCCGACCGAATCTGAATCCAAGTTCGAGATTGATCGCTTCTGCGATGCGATGTTGGCTATTCGTAGCGAGATCGACAAGGTTGCCGCAGGGGAGTGGGATTGCGACGATAACCCGCTGGTCAATGCGCCCCATACCTTGGCTCGTGTGACTGCAGATGAGTGGAATCACCCATACTCTCGCACGGAAGCTGGCTTCCCTGGTGGACGTCAGATTGGTCCGATTCACGGACGTGGACAGGATAAGTATTGGCCATCGGTAGCTCGCGTTGATGAGACCTACGGTGACCGGAACTTCTTCTGCACCTGCCCGCCCTTGTCGGAGTACGAAGACTAGTGTTAGCGATACTGGCGTCGGTCTCGAGACCGACGCCAGTATTTTTCCTAGAATGAGCATATGAAACGGTGGCTGGATAAGGTTCTCGATCGACGTTGGATCGCGCACCTCTTACGAGCTAACCTTCGTTTTGGGAATCGGCTTGGTAACCAGTTCGCAGCAGCTATTTCCTACTTCTCGGTGCTAGCAATGGTGCCGATCATCATGTTTGCCTTCTCGATGGTGGGCATGACGCTGACAGAGTTTCGTCCCGAGTGGCTTGATGTGGTCAAGCGCGTGGCAACTCGGCAAATGGCCAATCAGCATACTCAGCTCAAGGTCGGTGAACTGATTGAGACGGCGATGCAGAACTGGGCGACAATCGGTTTATTCGGTTTAGCTGCTGCGCTGTTTGCTGCTCAAGGCTGGGTTTCTAACCTCAAATCTGCTGTTCAAGCCCAGTGGAGCCCGAGCTTTGATCTGCGTCAGCCACAACGGAACTGGTTTCTTGAGCGCCTCGTCAATATGGGGATCTTCATTGCACTGATTATCTTGTTTGGTGTGCTAACCGTGCTTGCCAATATTGGAACAGGGTTTAGCCAAACGCTGCTGCATTGGTTCCGTATTGACGCAACTCCGTATGCTCATACCGCGACATTTGCTATTACCTTTATCGCGACGGTTGCCGTCGGCTGGGGCCTGTTCATTTTCCTCTATCGAACACTGCCAGAGATGCCAGTGCATTGGCGTCCGTTGACAACAGGTGCGCTGATGGCGGCTATCGGTTTTGCCGTGCTGCAGAACGGCTTCAGCGTCATCATGGGGATATTCAGCAGGAATGCTGGTACCGCCGTCTTTGGCTCCTTGATCGTCATCATGCTCTCGCTGAACCTTTTTGCCATGATCACGCTCTTTATCGCAGCATGGATTGCGACATCAACTCAGCCTGCGATTGCGTTGAAATACTCCCGTTTTGATGCACCGCTACGCCAGCACCCTGATCGAGCAGCGACGGTTCCAGGGCATTGGGAAGCAGCCGAACTTGATCGAGAACAGCAGCTTGCAGACAAGATCGCTAAAGAACATGCAGCACAGCTAAAAAATCCAGAGTACGTATCGCTTATCGAAACTGGTGTGGGGGAATACCATCGTCCTATTGGTCCTGAACCAGCTCCACCTATGCCTCAGTTTAAGCGTTATCCAGTAAAAGTAGGCTGGGGGATTGGTGTTGCTACTGGTCTTGGCTTAGGCGCTGCTGTGGTATCGCGCCTTATTCATCATCGCCGCCACTAATCGGTGCATACGTTACGAATAATAGTAAGGGCTCTGTGATATGGCGTAGGGGTTGTGTTTCTGCTTAGAGCAGAAACACA
>JBOFIQ010000157.1:0-4126 GCA_051650245.1 Propionibacteriaceae bacterium
GCCATATTCTTCTGCGCACCGCAGTACATACCGGCGTACTTGGTCCAGTCGATCTTCTCCGACAAGATGCACGACGACATGTCCGAGATCAGCGGAACGTTGCCCGTCTCGGGGATGTAATCCCACTTGGTGCCTTCAATAGTGTTGTTCTCACAGATGTGAACGAACGAAGCATTCGGGTCGAGCTTGAGCTCTTCCTGGCGCGGGATGTAGGCCCAGTTGCGGTCAGCCGACGATGCCGCGACATTGGCGACGCCGTACTTGGCGCCTTCCTTGTGCGCACCCTTAGCGAAGGAACCCGTCAGAACGTAGTCGGCCGACTCCCGCATCAGGTTCGCCGCCAGCATGGCGAACTGCAATGTCGCGCCACCCTGCAGGAAAATGACCTCGAAGTTATCCGGGATCTCGAGAACGTCGCGGAGCTTTGCTTCCGCGCCCTTGATGATGGCGTCGTACACCTTGGAACGGTGCGACATTTCCATCACGCCCATGCCCGAACCTTCATAGTCGAGCATGTCAGCGGCACACTTTTCGAGCACCGAAACCGGCAGCATCGACGGGCCCGCCGAGAAGTTGTAGATACGTGCCATGCTTACTGAGCCTCCCAAGGCATTGATTTTTGAGTTGTGGCACGTCAAACACGCGCCTTCCACCTCCACGATATGAGAGGTTACCCTGTCCGCGCTAGCCGGGTGGTACTTATTGGTCCGGACCAAAAAGTTCTTGCGGACATCTCGGGGCTAACTCCACATAATTCATACCGTATTGGTGCACAATGCTTGCCAAGGGGAGGACTGATGCGAGCTCTAGTGGTGTACAGCTCTAGTTCGGGAGTGACCGGCGATATTGCGGCATGGATTACCGATGAACTACAGCAAGCAGGATGGTCGGCTGAGCTATCCGAGGCAACAGCGATGCTGTCCCCGGAACCATTCGACCTCGTCCTGATCGGCTCTGGGATTCATGCCGGACACTGGCTACATTCTGCCGTTGACTGGCTGGACGAGTATGCCGAGGAATTGCGCGCTAAACCCCTGGCTACATTTACCTCATCGCTAGGTATCGCCTCTGGGGACCCCGACGCTGTGGAGTCGATCTACGCAGAGACGGCTGCCACATTGGCCCCCCTTCGACTTACCACGCTTAGCCACGGTGCCTTTCTTGGCGCCTACGACCCAACTAAGGTCAAGTTTTCTGAGCGGCTCATCATGAGAGCCATGCACCAAGACCCCTGCGATTTGCGTGATGAAGCTGTCGTGCGCAGTTGGGTCCGTAGCGTCGTCGCTCAGATAGCTGCCCCCGTTACTGCGTGAGTCCTGCCCAACTCCATACTTGTGGGCCGTAGTCTGGAACTGTGAAGCTCACTTGGCACTGGCCGGAATCGGTCATTCTCATTACCGTGACGTTGGTCCTGGCAGCGCTCTGCCAGATCTTGATCAATTTGGCGATTCGCTCCGCGGTACGCCTGGCCCGACGTCGAGTGACGGATCATCGCGCTCAGCAAAACCGCGCTGGACGTATCTTGCGCGAAGCCACCGGGGTCTCCATGGATCGGGCCATGCAACGGACCGCGACGATGGGGTCCCTGCTACGTTCGATCTCCGCCTTCGTGATCTGGTTCGTCGCCATCCTCATCATCATGTCGAGCCTCGGCATTGCGCTAGGGCCACTCCTGGCAAGTGCCTCCGTGTTGGGTGTTGCGCTGGGTTTCGGCGCGCAGAGCCTGGTCAAGGACTTCCTCTCAGGCATCTTCATGATCGTTGAAGATCAGTTCGGTGTCGGTGATTTCGTCAGTATGGATACCACGGAAGGCACCGTCGAAGAGGTGGGATTACGGGTCACCCGCATCCGCGATATGGCGGGCAAAGTGTGGTACATCCGCAATGGTGAGATCACCAAGGTGGGCAATATCTCGCAAGGTTGGTCTACGGCGATGGTCGATATTCCGATCGCCTATACCGCAGACTCTTCCAAGGCTCTCGATGTCTTACAAGCGTTGGTAGAAGAACTCGATCTCGACGCCGAGTGGGCCAAGACGCTCCTTGAACGCCCCACAGTTTTGGGAGTTTCTGACGTCACCGGTGCCATCACGACCCTGCGCGTCATGATCAAGACGCTACCCAACGAACATTGGGCCGTGCAGCGTTTCCTCCGCGAGCGCGCACTCCAGGAACTGACATCAGCAGGTATTCCGGGGCCGACAGCAGCCTGGCTTCCCCCAAACTCAAGCAAATAAAGATCCGGATTTAACCTGTAGACAGGTTAAATCCGGATCTATACATTGCTATCGAGCCGAACCAGCTCCGGTAACAGCACTTCAGCAGGTCCACGCAGCGCAATATCAGCAATATCGTCATAGCCGGTTGGTTCCTGATTGACGATGACCACTGTCGCACCACAGCGCTTTGCCAAAGGAACCAGCCCCGCGATGGGATAGACCGACAACGATGTCCCCACCGCGATCAAGAGATCGCTGGTCGAAACTGCCTCAATCGCATCATCAATGACACCCTCCGGTAAGGCCTCCTCAAAAAGCACAGTGGTAGCTCGCACCACCCCACCGCAGTACTGCCCCACCACGCGCCCGCCGCAGCGCGGATCAGCTTCACCATCGCGCACCCGATCCACCATCTCGGTCATTGGCCCGGTCTTGCCACATTTTTCGCAGCGGTAGTTCCGCATGCTGCCGTGAACTTCGAGCACGAGATTCGACGACGAACCTGCTAGCTGATGCAAGCCGTCCGTATTCTGGGTGACGATTGCGCGCAGCCGACCTTGGCGCTCCAATGCGACGCAGGCGCCATGGGCTTGGTTCGGCATCGCGGTCCAGACCGGTGAGTGCAATCGGTACTGCCATGCGCGCAACCGCACACTGGGATCTCCAAGGTAGTACGACAAGGTGGAGATCTTTTCTGCCTCGGGGTCGCGCGTCCAGCGTCCATCTGGGCCGCGAAAATCCGGAATCCCTGACGCCGTCGATATCCCCGCGCCGCTCATAACAACCACTGAGGCAGCTTGCGCGACGAGATGTTGAGCCTGGGACACCGTCATCATGACAGTGCCTTCTTTGTTTGAGCGAAGGTTGAGTTCTGCCCCTCTGCATCATACTGAAATACGGTGACGGCAACGTCTTTTGGAATGTTATAGCTGGTGAGCCACCCATGTGCAGCCGCAGTGCCGTCAGGCTTTGTGTACTCAGCTGTACCGGTTTTACACCCAGAAATGATCCCGCCCTCATTGTTGAAATGCGAGACGTAATTGCTCATGATGTCGCGCAGATATGTCACCTCTTGGCTCGTGAGCGGCGTCGCTTTGATCTCGATCTTTGTCTCCTCTATGAGGTAGGGCACCACCGTATGCCCAGCAGAGATACTGGCTGAGATCCCCGTCAACGCCAACGCATTGGCTTGGTCTGTGCCTTGTCCAAAGGTCTGCGGCGCATACTCATTGTCGTTTTTCACATCGGGAACATGTCCGTAATCTGCGGGGAACCCCGTCTCATAATCAACGCCGAAGCCCAAACTGGCGGCAGCATCAACGAGCCCGTCATGGCCGAAAATATCGCGGGAATTGATGAAGCCGGTATTGCAGCTTTCCCAGAACACTTCGCGCAAGGTGAGGTTGCCAGTACGACTATCGGGATACCCCGGGTAGTTCTCAATCTTTTGACCATTGACCATGGCCCCCTGGGAGCAGTTCACCAGCGAATCTGGGGTCAAGCCCTTACGAAACAATGCCAGTGAACTCACGATCTTGAAGGTGGAACCAGGAGCATTACGATCCAGATTCGGTGACGTTTGAGTCTGCCCCGTTGGCCCTGACGCCATAGCCAAAATCTTGCCGGTCGAGGGCTGCACCATGACGATCGACGTCGGGGTAGCGCTACTCGCGAGCTGCTGTTCCAAGCGGAGTTGCAACTCTTTATCCAGCGTGGTTTTGAGGTCGGCGCCATTAACCGCATCCACCTTGACCACCATTGCTGGCAGGATCTCGATGCTGCTCCCCGGCTGCGCTGCTGGGGTGTAATTCGGGTCACGCTTGACCAGATCCACACGGTACCCATCCTTGCCACGCAAGGTCGCGTCATGCTGCTGCTCTAAGCCGCTCTGACCGATCTGTTCACCCG
>JBOFIQ010000158.1:0-1616 GCA_051650245.1 Propionibacteriaceae bacterium
TAACAATGTCGCGGCAGTATCGGGGTCAGTGTCGCGACCCCAGGTCATGGTCCCCAGGCCAAGCCTGGAAACTTTGAGCCCTGAAGAACCGACGTTGCGTAGCTTCATCAGGCGGCCACCGTGAGCACATGAGTAGCCAAGAGACCGATGATGACCAGTCCAGCCATGATGCGGTAGACCACAAAGCCAGTGAACTTATTGCTCGCGACGAACTTGAGCAGCCATTTGATCGTGAGGAAGGCTACAAGGCCAGAAATAACGGTGCCGACCAGAGTCTGGCCCCAGCCGACGGTACTGCTGATATCTCCAAAGGCAGAAAGCGCCTCGAAAAGTCCGGCTGCGCTCAGAAGCGGGATACCAAGGAAGAAACTCCACCGTGTTGCAGTCTCGCGGTCAATGTCACGTAAGAGCGCTCCCGAGATCGTCGCACCTGAACGTGAAACTCCCGGAATAAGCGCGATACATTGCCACAATCCCAAGATGATGGCGTCCTTCATCGTCATATCTTTTTCGGTTCGGCTCTGAGCGCCACGTCGATCTGCCAGCAAGAGCACCACGCTCCATGCAATCAATGCAATGGCCACGACCCACATGGATCGGAGGGGGCCTTCGATGAGCTTCTTGCCAACGAGCCCGGCGATACCACCGGGGATGACGCCAAGAATGACGCCCCAGCCAAGTCGATAATCTGGATTGCTGCGCTTATCTGGGTTGGTGAGTCCCGCGCTCCAGGCGGCAACAAGCCTGACGATGTCTTTCCAGAAGTAGACGATGGCGGCAATGATCGCGCCGATTTGGATAACGGCGGTGTAGGCGGTGATGCCCTTATCTTGGATGTTTAAGCCCAACATCGATTCGACCCAGGTCAGATGGGCAGTCGAGGAAACGGGGAGGAACTCGGTGATGCCCTCGACGATGCCGAGAATGATGGTGTAGAGCCAATTCATGGACTAGCTGCCTTTCGTCTGTACTGATCTAGCCTACGGTGGAAGCACCGTTGGGCGCTGATTCGGCGGCCTGATTTCGCGGATTGGCATTTGTGGGCTAGAGTTGGGACGTCGATTCGACAGATATCGAAAGACACGCAAGTGGAGTCCTGCTCCCACCTGGTCCGGCTATGAAGGTCGGCGGGTCGGTACCACATCAACTTCGGATGTGCACAGGGTCTCCCATGCGGAGGCCTTTTTTGTTATCTGCTCGACACTACATCAAACCTGGAGGAAACATCAGCACTGATACGCGCATCAATGAGCGCATCCGCGTCCCTGAGGTCCGTCTTGTCGGCCCGCAGGGTGAGCAGGTGGGCATTGTTCGCATCGAAGACGCGCTGCGACTGGCACGTGAGGCTCAGCTTGACTTGGTTGAGGTCGCCCCGCAGGCGCGCCCGCCGGTGTGCAAGCTTATGGACTACGGCAAGTTCAAGTACGAAGCCGCGCAGAAAGCGCGCGATGCTCGCCGTAACCAGACGAACACCTTGATCAAGGTGATGAAGTTCAAGATGAAGATCGACTCGCATGATTACGAGACGAAGCTTGGTCACGTGACGCGATTCCTCAAAGAGGGCGACAAGGTTAAGGTCACCGTCATGCTCAAGGGCCGCGAGCAGTCGCGTCCTG
>JBOFIQ010000159.1:0-5625 GCA_051650245.1 Propionibacteriaceae bacterium
CCACGTCAGTTCGAGTTTGCCCGCTTGGAGCTGACCCACACGATCACCTCGAAGCGTAAGCTGCGTGCGCTGGTGGAAAATGGCATCGTCGATGGGTGGGATGACCCGCGTATGCCAACGATTCGCGCGTTCCGTCGCCGTGGCTACCCGGCTGAGGCCATTCGTGAGTTCATGAATGCCATTGGGACCAAGAAAACTAACTCGGTGAAGCAGATCGAGGAAATGGAAAGCTACATCCGCCGCGTGCTCAACCGCGATGCACTGCGACGTTTAGCGGTGCTTCACCCGGTCAAGCTGGTTATTGATAACTGGCCGACGGCACCAGATGGTTCGCCGGTTGTTGAGTACGTCGAATTGGGCAATAACCCGGAGAAGCCAGAAGAAGGTAGCCGACAGGTGCCCTTTAGCGGTGAGCTCTACATTGAGGCTGACGATTTCCAGGCAGTCCCGCCGCCAAAGTACTTCCGGCTACAGCCGGGTAAAGAGGTCCGGTTGCGGGGGGCTTACTACGTCACCTATGCCTCCCACGAGACTGACGCTGAGGGTAACACCACGGTTGTGCATGTGACGTATGACCCGGCGACAAAGGGTGGTCAGGCTCCCGACGGGCGTAAGGTCAAAGCGACGATCCACTGGGTCAGCGCTGCGACTGCCGTCGCGGGCGAGGCGATGCTCTACACCCGGCTTTTCCCCGCAGAAACCCCTGGCCAAGCCACTGGTGACGCGTTAGATGATGCTGATCCGAACTCAGCACAACTATTGCCGGGAATTCAACTAGAGCCGTCGATCGCGGAGCTAGCCGAGGGCACGGTTATTCAGCTCGAACGTCTGGGCTACTTCGTTGTTGGCCGCGAGAACGGAACTGTTCGCCTCAGCCGCACGATTGATCTCAAGGACGATTGGGCCAAGCTCAAGAAGTAGTCTGTAGAAAACGTAGAGGGCCTGCACGCACACTGCGTGCAGGCCCTCTACGTAGCCAGACTAGTCAGAACCGAACAGATCGCGGCTGTAGACCTTCGCCGCGACATCGGCAAGCTCTGGGGCGCTGCGATTGGCGATGATGACATCACAGCGATGCTTGAACTGGTCGAGATCACGGATTACTTCTGAGGAGAAGAAGTGATCGGCGTCAAGTGTTGGTTCGTAGACGAGCACCTCAACGCCCTTGGCCTTGATCCGCTTCATAATCCCTTGGACGCTAGATTCGCGGAAGTTATCTGAGCCAGTCTTCATCGTGAGGCGATAGATTCCTACAGTCTTGGGTTCGCGAGCCAAGATATCGGCGGCGATGAAATCCTTGCGCGTCGTATTGGAATCGACGATTGCCCGAATGAGGTTCTGCGGCACATCTTGGTAATTTGCCAGTAACTGACGGGTGTCTTTTGGTAGGCAATAGCCGCCGTAGCCGAAGCTGGGATTGTTGTAGTGCGTACCGATACGGGGATCAAGACTGACCCCGGTGATGATGGCGCGGGTATCGAGCCCGCGTGCCATAGCGTAGGAATCTAACTCGTTGAAGTAGCTGACGCGCATCGCCAAGTAAGTATTGGAGAACAGCTTGATGGCTTCGGCTTCGGTTGGTTCCGTTATTACTAATGCAGTATTGGCATCGAGGGATAGCTCGGTGAAGAGTTGAGCAACCTGAGCGGCACGCGGATCACGTGCACCGATGACGACGCGGCTGGGGTGAAGACAGTCATAAAGTGCTCGTCCTTCACGTAAAAACTCCGGGATAAACATAATAGTCAGTTCGGGATGTAGTTCATGTTGACTATCGGTATACCCCACTGGAATCGTCGATTTAATCACGACAATGGCCTGGGGATTCAAGGCTGCGACCTTTGCGATCTCGCCATCGACACTTGAGGTATCGAAGAAATCGAGAGTTTCGTCATAGTTGGTCGGCGTTGCGATGATGACGACGTCAGCGTCGCGGTACGCCAGCGAATAATCTGCGGTTGCTGTGAGATCGAGATCATGATGAGTCAGGTAGTCCTCGATCTCATGATCAACGATGGGGGACTGATGGTTATTGACGAGCGTGACCCGGGCAGGGTCAGTATCGACGGCAGTGACCGTGTGACGCTGGGCTAACAGCACAGCATTCGATAGGCCAACATAGCCTAGACCGGCAATGGCAATACGCATAGAGCGAGACTACTGGGCAATAGGGGTGGAAAGCAGCGCGCTCACCGTGAGTTCAGCCGAAAAGTTTGAGCTGTGGCTGCCACTGTGGGGTTTGTCGGAGCAACCCCGTAGAATTACGTCTGTGGTAATCCCAACAACAGCAGACGGACATAGTCCCTGGGGGCCTAGCGCCCCCGTTTCGCAGCAGTCCCCGGAGCGTATGCGATGAGCTCTGTCGTGCTTAATGTTGTCCTCATTTTTGTTTTCATGATTATCGGTGGCATCTTTTCTGCAGCCGAGATGAGTTTGGTGAGCCTTCGGGAATCTCAGCTCAAACAGATTTCGCACAAGGGCGCTCGGGGTAAGACCTTGGCCGCACTCGCTGCGAATCCCAACCGTTTCCTTTCTGCAGTTCAAATTGGTGTCACGATTGCGGGTTTCCTAGGTTCGTCTTTCGGCGGTGCGACGTTAGCCCCCTACATTTCGCGGCTCCTCGTGGGCTGGGGGCTGTCAGCTCAAGCGGCAGATACCATCGCGCTGATCGTGATCACGCTCATCGTTGCGTATTTCTCTATCGTCATCAGTGAGCTCACGGCAAAGCGGCTCGCAATGCAGCGGGCAGAATCATTCGCCTTGGCTCTCGGCCCGATGGTGAGTGGTATTGCTAAGGCGTTGCGGCCGATTATTTGGTTATTAGATCTCTCGACGAATGCTCTGGTGCGACTTCTTGGTGGTGACCCTAAGCGTGATCGTGAAGAGGTCACGGACGAAGAAATCCGGGCCATGGTGTCCTCAGCTGGTTCGTTGGGTGCTGAAGAGCGCGCCATCATGGATGATGTTTTTGCCGCAGGTGATAGCTCCTTGCGTGAGGTCATGGTGCCGCGCACGGAGGTTGATTTCCTCCCCGGCGATATGCCCGCGTATCGGGCCATGCGCGAGGTGCAGAATGCTGCTCACTCGCGGTATCCCGTGATGAATGGCTCCGCTGATAACGTCATTGGATTCCTTCATATCCGCGATCTTATGGATCTCGAAGCGGGGGATCGCCATACTCCGATTGCCCAACTTGCTCGTCCGATCATGCACTTACCCGATTCGGTATTGGTCCTCAAAGCCATGACGATGATGCGCAAGCAATCGCAGCATATTGCCGTTGTTCTTGATGAATATGGCGGTACTGCTGGCATCATTACGCTAGAAGACATCCTCGAAGAAATCATTGGTGATATTACTGATGAATACGACGAGGAAGCTGCACCGCTGACGTTGGCAAGCCTTGATGGTCTCACAACTATCGAGGAGTTTGAGGAAATTGCGGGCTACACCGTCCCTGAGGGGCCCTACGACACACTTGCGGGCTACCTCATGGCGGAGCTAGGCAAACTACCCAAGGTTGGCGATTACGTCGATGTGGAGTTAGCCAATGCGCGAGATCTTGACGCTCCAGCAGGACGATTCCGCTTGTCCGTGACAGAGTTAGACCGACGACGTGTTGCACGCGTCGCAGCAAAGAAACTTTAAGGCGATATCACAAGACACGATGGATGACGGTTCAGAACTCCTGTCAACGGCCCAGGTTGGGCCGTTGCTGCGTGCTGCCGTCGACCATGCTGGCGGCCATCTGCGTGCCTGGCAGCTTGACCATATTGATGCCCAACCGCAGTTATCGACGACAGCAACGTACACCGCAGTCGTGGATTGGCCGTGGGGGCGTCGTGATGAACTGCTCGGTGTCTCTGCGCGAGCACATGGTTTAGTTCCTACAGACGAGCGAGCCGAAATCTTTGCCGATGGTGACCGCGAGGTTGCTGTCTGGATCTATCCCAATGATCCTGACCTCCCGGGGCTATCGCGGGCGGCCTACACCGAGTCAATGGCGACGCTTTTTAACGACGCTGGGATGTTCACCCAGCCAATAAGCCCAAGCGATATCAAGCTCGACATGATCGGGTATCGCCCTCGGCGTCGTGCAGTCTTGCGGTGCGCAATTGCGCGAACAGGACGGACGTATTTCGTCAAGGTTCTGCGCGAACGGGCCTTCCACGACATCTTGCACCGCCATGAGGTTCTCTTGGCTGCTGGTGTCCCCGCCCCAACAGTGGCACTATCGACCACCGATGGGCTTCTTGTTCTCGATGAACTGCCCGGCACGCCATTGGCGCGAGCAGTCTTTGGGCCGCAAGATCCGTGCACGGCTGAGCAACTCATTACCTTGTTAGATTCCATGCCGATGTCTGTTGCGAGTTTGGAGCGACGCCCGCCATGGTCAGACGCGGTGGGGCACTATGCCGAACTCATCGCTCAGGCGATGCCGAGTCAGCAGCCGCGCCTGAACTGGCTCGTCGAGAATATCCAGTCAGGGCTAGCTCATATTCCGTTGGGAAATGAGCCCACCCATGGGGACTTCCATGAAGGTCAGGTTTTTGTTGCCGATGGTGCGGTGAGCGGGATCCTTGATATTGACACGATTGGCCCAGGACGACGGGCTGATGACTTGGCTTGCCTGGTGGCGCATCTATCGACGATTCAGCGCATGAATGCAGCACAAGCCCAGCGGGTGCACCACCTGATCCGAACGTGGGTTCCAGTCTTTGATGAGCGCGTTGATGCTACTGAGCTACGGCTTCGGGCAGCAGCGGTCATTGTGTCCTTGGCGACGGGGCCATATCGCAGTCAAGATACGACGTGGGAAGCCGATACCGTCGATATTCTCGACGCTGCAGAAGCGCTTGTGCGCCAAGTCACTTAGTCCTGCCTCGTCATTTTTGCGCGATGATTACGCCGGTAGGCTAGCTTTCATGAGTGGACTGACTGAAACAGGTATGCCTTTTGACTCGGTATACACCGCTGAATCGCTAACTAATTTTGATCCTGCCACCAAGCTAGGCGAACCGGGTTCGTACCCAGTCGCCCGTGGCGTTTACCCGACCATGTACACGCAGCGCCCGTGGACCATGCGTCAATATGCCGGTTTTGGTAACGCCGCAGAGTCCAATGCCCGCTACAAGCAGCTCATCGCTGCAGGCACAATGGGCCTATCGGTTGCCTTCGACCTCCCTACCCAAATGGGTTATGACAGCGACGCCCCGCTGTCGGAGGGTGAGGTTGGCAAGGTTGGTGTGGCTATCGACTCCATCGAGGACATGCGCGTCCTTTTTGATGGCATTGATCTGGGCAAGGTATCGACGTCAATGACGATCAACGCCCCTGCTGCTGTCTTGTTGCTGCTCTACCAGCTGGTAGCGGAGGAGAATGGCACTCCGGCTTCGGAGCTCACCGGCACCATTCAAAACGACGTACTCAAGGAGTACATCGCTCGCGGCACCTACATCTTCCCGCCAGAGCCGTCGCTACGACTCATCTCGGATATCTTTGCGTACTGCAAGGACAACATCCCCAAGTGGAACACGATTTCGATCTCGGGCTACCACATGGCTGAGGCTGGGGCCACCCCTGCACAAGAGATCGCTTTCACGTTGGCTGACGGCATGGCCTATG
>JBOFIQ010000160.1:0-6792 GCA_051650245.1 Propionibacteriaceae bacterium
GCCACATGAAGAAGTTGGAGAGTCGCTGCTCTCCCGAGGTGCGGATGAGCAAATCGGGGTCAGGCTGGCCCTTGGTGTAGAGATGTTCGGCGATGTCATCGAAGTCGATACGCTCGGCAAGCTCCGTCAGGGAGGTGCCTTTGGTGGCTTCTTCACGTAGCAGCGAGCGGATTGCGTCGCGTAGTTCGTGACGTCCACCATAGGGGACTGCAACATTGATGTGCATTCCGTTAATCCGTGCGGTGCGTTCTTCGGCTGCGCGCAGTTGGTGCACCATCGGCTCGGGCAACAAGGTGAGGTCGCCGACGATCTTGACCCGCCATTTATCGCTGGCGGCCAGGTCGGTGACGAGCTTTTCGATGACGTCGAGAAGCGGCAGTAACTCGTCGGCGTCGTTGCGCTGGAGATTTTCTGTGGACAGTACCCAGAGCGTGATCGTGGGGATACCCACTTCATCGCACCAGCCAGCGAATTGAAGCAGCTTGTCAGCGCCAGCTTCGTAGCCTTTGACTAGCGACTCGCCGGGAGCATTGAGTTTGGCCCAACGGCGATTGCCATCAGCCATGACTGCAACGTGGCGAGGCAACCGGGACCGATCTAATTCGGCAATAAGTCGCTGTTCGTAGGTGGCATACAACATCCCAGAGGGATGCATCCGGTCGACGAGTTCTTTCGCGCCGTTGACGACCTTTTTGACAGTGCTCATGGGTCCAGAGTATCGGGACGCTGGCTGAGCTCCTCGACTGTTGGGACCATTGGTTGACGTCGCCACGGAAAGCTTGGCCTGAGGTCGTAGTGTTGATCACATAGTTCCTGAGCAAGATCCACTGGAGAAGGCGAGCGTGCGATGACAACTACCCCCGAGGTGAAACCGCGGTTGCGGGGCTGGTTCCACGTCGTCATGTCGCCAGTGAGCTTGATAGCAGGATTACTCCTGGTTGCGCTTGCACCGTCGCAATCCCTGCGCCTGGCCTGTGTGGTGTATCTGCTCTCGGCCTACATCATGTTCACAAATTCTGGCGTCTACCATCGCGGCCCGTGGTCTCCAGCGGTCAAGCAGGTATTTAGACGTCTCGACCACAGTTTCATCTACGTGTTCATTGCTGGGACTTATACGCCGTTGTGTTATGCACTGCTCAGTGGTGCATCGCGCTGGGTGCTACTGATTCTCATCTGGTCCTGTGCTCTTGCGGGCATGCTCTTTCGGATCTTCTGGCTAAGCGCACCACGCTATCTCTACACCGTGCTTTATGTCGTCATGGGCTGGGCGGCGGTGTGGTGGATGTTGCCGATGTATCGTGCCGGTGGGATCTGGCCGCTGGTATGGATCGTCATCGGTGGTGTTATCTACACGCTTGGCGCGGTGGCGTATGGCATGAAGAAACCCAACATGTGGCCCTCATGGTTTGGGTTCCACGAGGTATTCCACCTCTGCACAGTACTGGCTGCCGTTGCCCACTACATCGGGATCTGGCTCGCTATTTTCCGCTAGCGTGCAGGCTCGTTCTGGGTTCGGGCAGCGTCAATCTTGGCGACGGCGCCGTCGAGCCATTGCTGGCACACTGCTGCAGCAGCTTCGCCCTGCTCCCAGAGTGCCATGGTCTCGGCCAGGCTAGCTCCGCCCGATTCCAGCTTGTGCACGATGGTGTCGAGCTGCTCGCGGGCTTGTTCGTAGCTCATTGTTGGCTCAGTCATGGGAGTCCTCTCGTTGATGGGTAGTTGCTGTCTCGACGGTGAGGCGAAGTTCACCATCAAGCACGATGGCATTGAGTTGCTGGCCAGGGACGACATCATTCACGCTTGTGACGCTGGCCCCGTCGTGGACCAAGATCGCGTAGCCGCGCTCCAGAGTGGCTTTTGGTGACATAGCCCGGATACGGGCCAGGCTAGTGGTGATAGCCTCTTGATGCTCCTGCACGGCACGCTGGGCCGCACGTTGGAGTCGTTCCTGCTGAGTGGCTAACCGGTCGCGGTGCGCGCTGATGCTCGTTGCTGGATTGACCAGTACAGGGCGTGATCGGGTTGCGTGAAGCTGGTGTTGCTCGCGGGCTAGGTAGTCCGTGATCGCTCGACGTAGCCGAGCAGTACTGGCCGCCACCTCACGGCGTTCTTCGGCAGCGTCGGGGACGATTCGTTTCGCGGCATCTGTCGGAGTTGATGCGCGCCAATCGGCGGCAAGATCAATCAGCGGGGCATCGACGTCATGGCCGATAGCGGACACGATAGGGGTATGAGCTGTAGCAACGGCCCGCACCATGGCTTCGTCATAGAACGGGAGTAAATCGTCGAGGGAGCCGCCGCCACGAGCAATAACGATGACATCAACATGGGGGAGCGCATCAAGGCGGGTGATGGCGTCAATGACCTCGGTAACGCAGTGGGGGCCTTGCATGGCGGCATAGGCATAGACGAAGTGTGCGGCTGGCCAACGCCTGCGGACATTTTCCACGACGTCTTGCTCGGCGGCAGAGTCTTTCCCCGTGATGAGGCCGATACTGACCGGCACCAAGGGCAGCTGCCTTTTGCGCTGCGGATCGAAGAGACCTTCTGCACGTAGTAACTGCTTGCGCTGTTCGAGCTGGGCTAGCAATTGTCCCTGTCCGACAGGTCGAAATTCTTGTGCTTGCAAGGTAAGGCGGCCCAACTTGGTCCACCAGGAAATCTTGCCGTGGACAACGACTTCAGCCCCCTCAGCAAGCGGCCCTGAGGCCTCGAAAACCGAGGTGGGGCAACTCACCTGTAGCGACATTTCCGCTTGAGTATCCCGCAAGGTGATGTAGCTCCACCCCCGCTTATGGGCGACTTCGGTGAGCTGTCCTAAGACCCACACATCACCTAAGCGCCCAATCCACCCATCAATCTTGGTCGAGAGCACGCGCAGCGGGAACGCGCTCTCTGGAGACTTCCCTGGATCGGCCATGAGATGAGCCTACGGGTTGGCACTGACCTTTTTTCTTGCAGTCCGCCCTCTAAACTCAAGGGTATGGGTAAAAAATCAGTCGTCGTGGCCGCTCCGCGTGGGTACTGTGCGGGAGTAGACCGAGCGGTACATACCGTTGAAGAGGCACTGAAGATTTATGGCAGCCCGGTTTACGTGCGCAAACAGATCGTGCATAACAAGCACGTCGTCGCCATGCTGGAAGCGCAAGGAGCGATCTTTGTCGAAGAACTCGATCAGGTTCCGGCGGGGGAGACGGTTGTTTTCTCGGCACACGGGGTTTCTCCAGCGGTGCGTGAGGCAGCAAAATCGCGTAACTTGCTCGCGATCGATGCGACCTGCCCGTTGGTGACCAAAGTTCATCATGAGGCCAAGCGTTTTGCCGAGCAGGATCTGACGATTTTGCTTATCGGACATGGCGGGCATGAGGAAGTCGAGGGGACTACCGGTGAGGCACCTGACCATATCGTGCTGGTTGAGCGTCCAGACGACGTCGATCAGGTATCAGTACCAGATCCATCAAAGGTTGTCTGGCTCACCCAAACCACCTTGTCAGTTGATGAAACAACTGAGACAGTGGGGCGATTGAAGCAGAAATACCCCAACCTCATTTCGCCGCCAAGCGACGATATTTGCTACGCCACGCAGAACCGCCAATTGGCTGTGAAGACGATCTCTCCCTCGTGCGATTTGGTGATCGTGGTGGGGTCGACGAACTCATCAAACTCGGTACGTCTGGTTGAAGTTGCTCTGGAATCTGGCGCTAAGGCATCTCACTTGGTCGATTACCCTGAGCAGATTCAAGATTCCTGGCTCGAAGGCGTTGATCGTATTGGGGTGACATCGGGGGCGAGCGTTCCTGATGAGTTAGTGCAAGGTGTGTTGGCGCGGTTGGAAGCGGCTGGATACCCGCAAGCAGTGGAGGACAGCGTGATCGAGGAATCGTTGGTTTTTGCCTTGCCACGAGAGATCCGTAAACCGCGGATTTAAGCTGCTTGCATAGCCTGTGACAACGTATTTCGTAGTTTTGTCAGTGGTGGGTGACAGGCTTGGAATATGGATAGCAGAAGCGTTCTGGTGTGGTGTGCGATAGCAGTCTGTGCTTTTGGGGCAGGTTTCTTCGTTGCACGAGTGCGTGCGACGTTGCGCGCGGAATCGTTGCGTGAGCAGGCCGCATCCTGGCAGATCAAACATGCTGAGGTCGCCGCCCAGGTGAGTTTGCTGACGTCGCAACGCAACGATGCTGAGGCTCGCTATGACGAGTTGGTGCGCTCGCGTGAAGAGCTTGCCGACCAATTCCAATTACTTGCTGCTCGTGAAGCAGAGCGGCATCAGGTAGCGGCAGAGCAGTCTGCCGAAGCACGGTTACAGCAGACGGAATTACTACTGCGGCCATTGCGCGAGCAACTCACCACGCTCACCACTCAGTATCAACAGATCGAGAAGGATCGTTCGGTATCGGCTGCAGATCTGCGGGCGCATGTGCTGGAGGTACGACATACCTCAGAGCAGTTGCGACGGGAGACGTCAGCGCTGGCAACGGCACTACGCAAGCCACATGTCCGTGGGGCATGGGGTGAGGCTCAGCTGAAGCGGGTTGTGGAGGCTGCCGGGATGCTGGAGCACTGCGATTTTGAGACGCAAAGTTCAGCGTCGCGCGACGGTGCGTTGCTACGTCCAGACCTCACCGTGCGTTTGACTGAGGGACGAGTGGTCTACGTCGATGCCAAGGTGCCGCTTAATGCCTTCCTTGAATGGCAGGCGGCAGATGACACCGAGCAAGAACAAGTCCGAGCGGATTTTGGCCGCCACGTGCGGACCCATCTCGATCAGCTCGGGAGTAAGCGCTATTGGGAGTTGGGCAGTCTTGCCGCTCCTGAGTTCGTCGTGATGTTCCTTCCTGGCGACGGCCTGTTACTCCATGCTTTAGAGGCGGTGCCAGATCTCTATGACGTCGCAGCTCGCAAGGGTGTGGTGGTCGCGTCGCCCTCGACGCTGATCGCGATGTTGCGCACGGTGGAACACACGTGGCGCCAGATTGAGTTCTTGCACGGGGCAGAGGAAGTACGTAAAACCGGGGTGGAGCTCTACGATCGTTTGCGCAGTTTTGCTTCACGATTTGCGGTGGTTGGTGCTCGGCTTGATCAAGCAACTCGTGCCTACAACGAATCGGTAGGAACGTTCCAAGCTCGGGTCATGCCTAAGGCGCGACGTTTCGAAGAACTCAAAGTAGCAACGGGGGAGCCGCTGGCTGATGTGGCTGATGCTGAAGGTGCTGCGCGGGAGGTGGCATTGCCTGAACTTCAAGAATTGCTGTGGTCAGATAACGCTGGGGCAGAGCAGCTAGTAGAACTCGAATCTGAGGTAAAGCCGATCCCCAACGAAGTTCAGGCATCATGACGGTGTTAGATAGTGCTATGACTTCTGACGCAATGGAGCGTTTCAGCTCGTTCATCCAGGCTTCGCCGACGTCCTTCCACACCGCTGCGGAATTGGCTCGTCAACTCGACGCGGCAGGGTTCGCCCGCCAGTCAGAGCGTGAGCCGTTCGGCGCAGCGCCCGGTGGGCACTACTTCGTTCGCGACGGTGCGTGCATGGCATGGTGGATTCCTTCACCACAACCGCAGGGCTTCCGTATCGTGGGTTCACACACGGATTCGCCCTCATTCAAGCTCAAGCCAAACCCGGTACGCACTTCTGCGGGCTATCAGCAGGTAGGCATGGAGGTGTATGGCGGTCCGTTGTTGAGTTCGTGGCTCAACCGTGATCTCGGTCTTGCTGGACGGCTTGTGACTAAAGATGGTCGTGAGCACCTCGTTGAGACGGGGCCAATCATGGTGATCCCGCAGCTCGCACCGCATCTTGATCGTTCGGTGAATGACAACCTGCATCTTGACCGTCAAGAAAACCTCATGCCGCTCTATGCGGTGGGGTCGAATCTCGACATCGTGGACTACCTGTGTCAGCTAGCGGGCATGGATCGAGACGATCTTGGCTTCTACGATATTCATGCCACTGATACCCATAAGCCCTGCCTGATTGGGACTGAGCAAGAGTTCTTTGCTGCGTGGCGTATGGACAATCTGTCGAGCGTGTTCAGCTCGGTTGATGCGTTCTTGGCTGCGAAGCCGGGCAATGACGTCAATGTCTTGGCTGCGTTCGACCATGAGGAGGTCGGTTCCTCGACTCGGACGGGTGCGGCTGGCCCGATCCTCGAAGATCTCTTGCGTCGTATCGCGGCTTCATTAGGCAAGGACGAAGAAGGCTACCGTCAGATGCTGGCACAGTCGTCGTGCATTTCTGCTGACGCTGGGCACTCGGTCAACCCGAACTATGTTGGCAAGCATGACCCGGGCAATAGGCTCGTCCTCAATGGTGGTCCGGTGCTCAAGATCAATGGCAACCAGCGCTACGCCACAGATGCCGTCGGTGGTGCGTTGTGGTATCGCTTGTGCGACGCGGCAGGTGTTGCTAGCCAGGAGTTCGTAGGTAACAACGAGGTTCCGTGTGGTTCGACGATTGGACCGATCACGGCTACTCGTTTGGGCATCCTCACTGTTGATGTGGGTATCCCGTTGTTGTCGATGCACAGTGCTCGTGAGCTTTGTGGCTGCGCTGACATTCCAGCTATGACAAGTGTGCTGACCGCGTACTACTCCGGTAAGTAAAGGCTTGTGCAGCGCCTGACAGGGCCGCGTAGAGCGGTGTGTCAGGCGCTGTGCTGTGTCCTCGGTAGGCTTAGCCAGTGACTACCTCGACTAAGACCCAGACGCATGATGCTGATGTGAGCGCTACTCAGGAGGAATCAGCTAACCTCTCGAAGCGAAAAGCGGGAGGCATTCTGGCGGCATCGG
>JBOFIQ010000161.1:0-4762 GCA_051650245.1 Propionibacteriaceae bacterium
TCGGTAAACATCAGACAGACCAGATTTGAGATCGAGCAACACCAGATCGATATCGTCGAGCATCTCATCGGTCACATTGGCGCCAAGGAAACCAGACGTATCGATAGCAGTATGGATACCCTGCTCCTTGGCGCAGCGAAGCACCTTGGCGACGAACTTGGGCTGTTGAAGCGGTTCACCTCCACTGAGCGTGATGCCACCACGGGTTGCCTTAAAAATACCGCGGTACCGCATCATGCGTGCGGTGATGTCATCGAGGGTGACAACGCTGCCCTTCCCCGCAAACATCGTGTCGGGGTTATGGCAGAACTGACACCGCAATGGACAGCCCGAGAAGAACACCGTAAGCCGTGATCCAGGACCATCAACAGCGGTCACAAGCTCCCAGGAATGAATCGTGGCGAGCTCCCCCTCACGAAAACCAGCGTGCTGGTCAGCTCGTGTACGGGATAACTCGCCATCGATGAGGCTGAGCCCGGCAATACCATTGCCTACCGATCGATGACGTTCTTCGCCATCGACCGGTAGGGGCCGGTATTCGCCAGAGACTCCGTCTCCGGCGACCAAATTAGGCCGCCTGGTGGAAGGTACGGGCGAGAACGTCGCGCTGCTGATCCTTGGTCAGCTTGACGAAGTTCACGGCGTAGCCAGAAACACGGACGGTCAGGCTCGGGTACTTCTCCGGGTTAGCCATCGCATCTTCGAGGGTTTCACGGTTAAGCACGTTGATATTGGCGTGGAAGAGGCCCGGACGATGCCCGCGCTCTTCACGATTCGCCTTCATTGCGGCAACACGCTCTTCGTAGGTCTTTACGCTCATGGGGGTTCTCCTTCTATTTCTCAGGGATTAGCAGCTAGGAACGAAACCGCCGTCGAGCAGACCAACAAGGTTGGCGACCTGCTCTTCCTTGGTACGGCCAAGCCCACTCGGGGTGATCGTATTGGTCAGCGAGATACCATCGAGGGCATCGTCGTAATCAAGCTTGCCCACAGACAGCATCGATGCAAGCATGCCGTGGCTGTCCATTCCGTTCTCGGGGTTTGCACCAGGCGCGAACGGCGTGCCCTTGGCATGGCCTGACGGGAACGCACCCGTTGCCTTGCCATAGACAACATTTGACGTAATGGTGAGCACCGACTGAGTCGGAACCGCATCACGGTACATCGGGATTGCACGGATCTTATCCATCACTGTGTGGACCACTGCTGCCGCAATTTCGTCAGCGCGGTCATCGTCATTGCCATAGAGCGGGAAATCACCCTCAGTGACGTAATCAACGACCAAACCGGTCTCATCACGCACCGGGGTCACCTTCGCGTACTTAATCGCCGAGAGCGAGTCAGCAACAATGGAGAGACCAGCAATGCCACACCCCATGGTCCGCACGATATCTGCATCATGCAAGGCCATCTCGATCGATTCGTAGGCGTAGCGGTCATGGCTGTAATGAATGATGTTCAGTGCCTCAACATAGGTACCCACGACCCAGTCGAGCATGTGCTCGTACTTGTTCCAGATGTCATCGAAATCTAGCGGAGCATCACCCTTGACTGGCTCATAGCCTTCAACGATCTGCTTACCGCTCATCTCGTCACGTCCACCATTGATGGCGTAGAGCAGCGACTTCGCAGCATTGACGCGGGCGCCGAAGAACTGCATCTGCTTGCCCACGCGCATCGGAGAAACGCAGCATGCAATAGCAGCGTCATCGCCCCAGTGGCTACGGATCGGACCATCAGATTCATACTGAATCGACGAGGTTTCAATCGAGATCGCAGCGCAGAACTCCTTGTAACCATCCGGCAAAGCGGGGTCCCAGAAGATCGTGATGTTCGGCTCCGGAGCCGGACCCAAGTTACGCAGTGTCTGCAGCAGACGGAATGCCGTCTTGGTCACCATATGGCGACCATCGTCACCCATTCCAGCATCTGACCAGGTGGCCCAGTACGGGTCGCCCGAGAAGATCTGATCGTAATCAATGGTGCGCAGGAAGCGGACGATACGTAGCTTGATCACCAGCGCGTCGATGATCTCCTGGGCGCCTTCTTCGGTCAGGGTGCCATTTGCAAGATCACGCTCGAAGTAGACATCAAGGAAGGCCGAAAGACGACCGATTGACATAGCCGCACCGTCTTGGGACTTCACAGACGCCAGGTAGCCGAAGTAGGTCCACTGCACTGCTTCTTTGGCAGTCGTGGCCGGACCGGAGATATCAAAGCCATAGAGGCTTGCCATCCGCTTAAGCTTCTTGAGCGCCTTGATCTGCTCGGAGTGCTCTTCGCGGTAGCGGGCCCAATTCTCGGAGAATGGCTGACCAACGACTGAGTCAAGATCCTTCTTCTTCTCTTCGATGAGGAAGTCCACACCGTAGAGCGCAACGCGACGGTAGTCACCGATGATGCGGCCACGGCCGTAGGCATCAGGAAGACCAGTAATGATGTGCGATGAACGCGCTGCACGGATACGCGGGGTGTAGATATCGAAAACACCCTCGTTGTGAGTCTTACGGTACTTAGTGAAGATGTCCTTGATCTGCTGGTCAGCTTCGAGGCCCGCCTCGTTAATTGCAGTTTCCACCATGCGCCAGCCACCGTTGGGCATCATGGCACGCTTAAGCGGAACATCGGTCTGAAGACCGACGATGACATCATCGTCAGTGCTGATGTAGCCAGCCGGGAATGCGTCAACATCGGCTGGGATCTTGGTATCGACATCAAAAACGCGCTTTGCACGCTCAACCGAGAGGTAATCACGCTCAAGGGTGTTCCAGATATGGAGGGTCTTCTCCGTCGGGCCAGCAAGGAAGCTAGCGTCCCCATCAAAGGGAGTGTAGTTGCGCTGAATAAAGTCTCGGACATCAATGCCCTCTTGCCACGGGCCAGCGGCGTAACCCGCCCAAGCCGTCGTCTTCGCTACGTTCTCATCCACAGCAGTCACTTTCGCGCTCCACGTTGTCTAATTCACAAATTTGTACCCCTTCATAATAGCCACTGGCGTCAAGAACTTTGCGTATGGGGTCACATATTGAGCCAAATGAGAGCCATTAATCGATAACCTTTCCACTGTCGTTGAATTCCTTGCCGGAAAGGCCATCATTTTATTGATATTTGTTATTTAGATCACACATTTATCGAGGTCTATCAGCCTCCTGGTGTGCCACAACACCTAAACTTGGGTTATGACAGTCTTGATCCTTGCCGGCACCACTCGTGGACGTCGCGTTGCAGAGTTGCTCTTTGACCAACAGATACCCGCAATCGCATGTCTCGCCGGACGCACCAAGGCAACAGTCCACCTTCCAGGAGTGGTCCGAAGCGGTGGCTTCGGCGGCGCTGAAGGTTTGGCAGCATTTTGTACCGAGTCCCATATCAGTGCCATCATCGACGCCACCCACCCATTCGCAGCACAGATGACGACCAATGCTGTTGCAGCAGCAGAACTCACAGGCATTCCCCTCCTGCGGTGCGCAGCTCCGTCGTGGCATGATCACCCTGACTCTGCCGCGTGGACGTGGGCCAACTCACATGCCGAGGCCTGCGATACCGCCTCCAGCATGGATGGACGACTTGTGCTCACCGTCGGGCGCCAAGAACTAGCCCAATATCTCCCGCTTGCCGAGCACGCAGTGACAGCACGCGTCATTGACGCTCCCGACTTTGAAATACCGCAGACGTGGTCACTTATCACCGACCGCGGTCCGTTTACTCTTGCCAATGAGCAGTCTTTACTTGCCAGTGCAACAGCTTTGATCAGCAAAGATTCTGGTGGGGTAAAACTCGATGCCAAACTCATCGCTGCCCATGAGCTAGGGATCGACGTCATCATGGTGGAGCGCCCCTGGACGCCACCTCTCAAGATCGAGGTTGATGATCCCCGCGACGCATGCGCTTGGGCACAGCACATCATCTCGTAGCTTTATTTCTCCATTGGCCTTTAGCGTATGCCCGCATACGCGGTTATATTCTCAAGCACCGCTACCTCGCGCGCCGACTGCTACACACATATACACAACGTAGAATAACCACCATGCCGCGAAGCGCAATATCTCATATCCTCCCCCGCAAAGTCAGATGGGGATACGATATTGAGAATCGCAGCAATTCTTGGTGCCATCACAACGCTGCTGCTTGCAGCAACAACCTGGTTCGGGGAACCATACCCACTTGTCGTATCACCAACGAACCGCTGGGGTTGGTTAGTTTGGGCACGAAGCCACTGGCATACCTTCTTTGATAGCTACTGGTTATATGCCGCGCTCACCGGTACCGGAACACTTGCGTGGTTCTTACTCTTCAACCGACCCGTAAGCCGTCGTAGAGCGATCTATCTTCTCTGGCTCTTACCGCTGCTGTTCTCTTTGCCCTGGGGCAGCGGGGATATGTATAACTACTGCGAGCAAGGCTGGAACTTACTCCACGGACACAATCCCAACCTCACACCAGCCGGTTCAGTTCCCGAAAATCCCTATTCGTCCTGGGTCGGCGGATGGGCTGGAACCAAGGTTGGTTATCTATGGCCAGCGCTGGCCCTCTCCGCACTCTCTGCCGCCTTCGGACACCCAGCCCTTGTGCTCTTTTCGCTACGTCTTTGGCCGATATTAGGGCTCGTGATCATCTATTTTGCGGTCAAGCCGATCGCTCGTGCCATTGGGATATGTGAGCACAATGCCCGGTGGTTGATCTTGGCTAACCCCGTCATGCTCTGGCATGGAGTTGCAGGAGGACATAGCGATGTCATCGCCATTGCATTGGCACTTGCGGC
>JBOFIQ010000162.1:0-1250 GCA_051650245.1 Propionibacteriaceae bacterium
GGCGGGAACGGCAAGGCGGTAATCCGGGGTGGCGTATGGGGAAGGGGTGTCGTGTGGCGTTGAGGGGTGGCGAAGATCGAGCGCACATGAGGTGAGTAGGCCGCATGCGACGATACTGCCCGCGACACGGCGTAGTCTACGAGACCGGTGTGTAGTACCTCGTAAGGTCACTTCTTGCCACCATATTGTTCAATGACGTTGATAAATTGTGCTGCTGGCAAGGCCCCAGAGATCGGGGTTGTGTTGATGAGGAAGAACGGAGTGGAGTTCAAACCGAGCTCTTTGGCCTCTGTTGTATCGGCCACGATCTGCTGCCGGATATTTGCTGAAGTGCGGTCAGCGTTGAACTTATCAAGGTCGCTGATTCCCACGTGCTTCGCCAGATCGATGATGATCTCATCGGTGACATCAGGATGCCCTTGCCCAGTATGGATCTCCCACATAGCGTGGGCGTACTCCCAATACTTTCCTTGGTTTCCTGCCGCGCGAGCCGCTGCCGCCGCAGCAACAGACTGGTCACCAAAGATCGTAAAGTCGCGGAACTCGATGCGTAGCGATCCAGAATCGACGTAAGGCTGAAGCTGCTCAAGAGCCTCTAGGGACCATTTCGCGCAGAAGGGGCAGCGGTAATCAGCCCACTCAACGAGAACAATCGGAGCATCTGTACGGCCAAGAGCTAACGGGTCATTGGGTGTGCGATGGGCGAGCTTAAGCATGGTGGCTGCTTTATCTCCCGTGGTCGGCTGGGCCTTGACCTGCGCCGGGCCATCGCCAACGGTGGCGGTGGTTCCCGGCGTCGCCACTGCTTGGGAGCGAGCCTTGTTGAGTTCGTCTGTTTTAACAAAGAGGAGCGTGCCCAGTACCAAACTCAGCGCAGCAAGGACCGCAACTAATGCCCAGGGCAAAGCGGTCGTATTGCGCTTTGGCCCTGTCGTGAGAGTCTCGGGGGAATTCTCTGGACGCTCGTTAGTCTGGGTGCTCATAGGTATAGCCTACCGAGCCATGCGACTAGTCGAGGTCGTCGAGTTCACCGCCGGAGATATCGGACAGAGTCGCGGTGTCTTGTTTACGGGTTGCCCGGCGTCGTAAGGCAGCAATTGCGGCGATCACAAGTAATGAGCTCAAGGCTATGGCAGCAACGAGAGCTAAGGGCCATAGATCTGCCACTTTGGGGCCAGCCGGAACAAAGCTGGACGCGGTTGCAGTAGGGCTGGGGGTGGTACTGCTGGGCGTGGGGCTCGCAGAGGTTG
>JBOFIQ010000163.1:0-2571 GCA_051650245.1 Propionibacteriaceae bacterium
CTCAAAGCCAACGAGATAAGGCAAAAGGGTTAAGAGTTCTTCAGTATTACCCAACCGCAGTGTCGATGTTGTCATGGAGTACACCATGCGGATCTTGCCGTGATGTGGTGCAGGAAATTTCTCATGCTGTGGAAAACGCTGGGACCACAACGTCTTGTGGACAGCGTAGGCTTATCCACTATGAGCCAGCCGCCTTACTTCACGACGCCGCAGCAGCAAGATCAGCCGCAGCCGGTAGACCCTGCGCCGCCGGTCTCGATTGAAAGCTTTCGTCCGCCACGCAAAGTAAGCCCCGCCATTCTTGGGTTGATTGGGGCCATCACTGCAGGATCAGTGGCATTAGCTGCAGTCATGCTCACGCCGCCGAAGCCGACTCCCTTAGCGGCCACTCCCCCGATACGTACCACCACTACGACACCACCAGCACTATCCCCGACGACTCAGGCTACACAAGATCGTCATACCTTCGATTCACCCGATGGCGCACGCGGCACCTGGGAGATTACTGAGGTTCGTTGGGATGGTAGCCATGTTTCCGTCTACGTTCGGATCACCGTCGAATCAGGCAATCTGTACTGCGATCTACGCGCTGCAAGTAACAGCAAGGGTGATTACCGCAAACCTGCGCTCAAGACTTTGTCCCCAAAACTTGAACTCAACCTCATCCCGGCTGGATCAACCAGCGAAGGCTGGATCAGCTTCGATCTACCCGAACACGCGACAGCAATCTTGCTGCTCTCCGATGGCACTAAACCAGCCGGTGCGCTCGAGATTGAAAGCTAACTCACGCTACGCGTCGATGTAAACCGGATCACCGACTGAGGCCTGCTGGAACACAACCTTGATATTTTCCATGTCCCGAACACCGATGCAGCCATGGGAATGAGTCCCCCAGCCGTACTGTGCGAAACCTACCGAGTAATGGATGCACATATTGCCGTTGAAGCACATCGAGTAAGGCATAGGAATCGACGAACCAAACATTGTCGATGTCACGCCATTAGCTGACTTGTAGTAGACGGCAAATTTGCCTAGCGAGGTTGGCATTTCCTCAGAGCCGAAGACCGCATCCAAGGTCATGACGACCTTATCGCCCACGATATATGTGAGCTTATTCTCCGAGATCTTGGCACAGAAACCACGCCCGGCCTGAGCAATTGCACGCTTACACCCATCAGACAAGGTCATCGTGCCACCAGTCGGCTCTGGCGGAGCTGACTTACCATCAAGCTGCCACTGCGCTGGCTCTGGAGTTACAGAAACCAAGTAATCCCAAGTGCGCTGATCCACTTCACCTGTGACAGCAATGCCTTGGGCCTTTTGGAAGCTCTCCACCGCAGCAGTAACTGCAGGCGACAGATTTCCATCAATCGCACCAGCAAAACCGGCGATATTTTGTAAACGTACCTGCAACCCACGAATCGAGGGGGAACCAGCAGCAATGATCGTTGCCCCTGGCACCATATTCTTTAGTTCAGCATCACTTGGGGCCTTTGTTTCTTTCTGTAAAAGTGCCCATGTTGCTGAGTCCAAAATGCCCGTCACTGGGAGATTTTTAGCCTGCTGATACTTACTGACTGCGTCCTGAGTGATCGGACCGTAGTTGTCCAGCACGTCATATGAGGTAAAGAAATCGAGCTGGCGCAAGCGAGCCTGCACCTCGCGAACCTGAGGATTGACATCGCCTGGCTGATACACCGGCGTTGGCGTCGGAGTCGCCGTGGTCGTGGTAGACGTCGTCGTGAGTGTGGTAGACGTGGCTGTCGGCGAGCTCAGCGACGATGTCGTAGAACCCGCTGCTGGAGTAGCTGTACTGGATTTTCCATCGCTACCAGCGCACCCCGACATCACCATGATGACAGTGACTCCCACGGCGAGAGTAAGCCGACGACGCATCTGATACCCCTTATCACAAAACGAACACTCAGAGTCTAAGGCACCAGAACGCGAGTTCTGGACACCTTGACTCTGAGTGCTCTTTCGCTTACCTAATTCTTAGACAGCTTCGATGGCCGGATATTCCGGACGCCACATCGCATCATGGACGGCCTGGATCGGATCATCAGGATGCTCAGTAGCAACCCCTGCCTTCTCCGCAGCCGCGATAACGGCCAATGCAACCTTGGCTGACACCATGCGCAACTGATCAATACCTGGCAGCAACGAGGCTCCCTCAGACCAATCCTTCGTGCATTCTGCAACAGCCGCTGCAGCATCAGCGATCATCTGATCAGTGATACGCGAAGCGCGGCACACAATAACGCCAAGCCCGATGCCGGGGAATACCAAAGCATTGTTGGCCTGCGCGATCATGTAGGTCACACCGTTGTAAGGCACCGGATCGAACGGGGAACCCGTCGCGATCAACGCCTTGCCATCGGTCCAGTTCAGCAAATCAGCTGGAAGTGCCTCAGCCAACGAGGTCGGGTTCGATAGCGGCATGATGATTGGGCGCTCAACGTGCTTGTTCATCTCCTTGACGATGCGCTCACTGAAATCGCCTGCCTGGGCAGAAGTACCAATAAGCATCGTCGGATGCACGTTCGCAACGACGTCGAATAGATCAACGCT
>JBOFIQ010000164.1:0-1048 GCA_051650245.1 Propionibacteriaceae bacterium
AAACAGGGTAGCCAGCTCAAAGCTGAACAGCAGGTGGAGTTGCGCGAACGCCTGACACGCCGCAAGCGATGGGAGCAGCAGGACGAGGATGAGTCCTACAGTGGCAAGCAGCTCGACCGTGACATCGTCAGCCCCGATCAGATTCGCACCATCATCCGAACCTTCCGCGACAAGCTGCCGGAGATTTTCTCCGACCGCCATGAGATCGATGGCCATTTCCAAGTGCCCAAGACGCTGATCTTTGCCAAGACCGACAGCCATGCCGACGACATCATCCAGTGTGTGCGCGAGGAGTTCGGCGAGGGCAATGCCTTCTGCAAGAAGGTTACCTACCGGGTTGTAGACGGACGCAAGGATGCCGAAGGCAATGTCATTGAAGAGGGCGAAGACCCCCGTTCGGTCCTCGCCCAGTTCCGTAACGAGTACAACCCGCGCATCGCCGTCACTGTGGACATGATTGCCACGGGAACAGACGTTAAGCCGTTGGAGTGTCTGCTGTTCATGCGCGATGTGAAGAGCCGTAACTACTTCGAGCAGATGAAAGGGCGCGGCACCCGCACCCTCGACAAGGACGATCTGCAAAAGGTCTCCTCTGCAGCGAAGACCGCCAAGACCCACTACGTCATCGTCGATGCCATCGGTGTTACCAAATCGCTGAAGACTGCCAGTCAGCCACTGATCACCAAGCCCAGTGTTCCGTTCAAGGACCTCGCCATGGGCGTTATGCTCGGCGCCAGCGACAGTGATACCGTCAGTTCCCTAGCTGGCCGTCTTGCGCGGCTAGCGAAGCAACTTGAGCCAACCGAGCACAAAAAGGTGGAAGCTCATACTGGCGGAAAACCACTCAGCCACATCGTTGCCCGGCTATTCAACGCCATCGATGCCGACTTGGTCGAAGCGCGAGCCCTTGAACTGGCCGGCCAGCCCGAGGGCGGTGACCCCGGCGAGGTGCTGCGCGATCAGGCACAAGCCGAGTTGGTCAAAGAAGCCGCCAAGGTGTTCAACGGAGAGCTGATCGAGCTGCTTGACAGTATCCGCCGCGAGCGCG
>JBOFIQ010000165.1:0-6129 GCA_051650245.1 Propionibacteriaceae bacterium
GTTTATTTCTGTCGGCTTTTTTAGCGTGCGCTCTCGCCGTACTTCACTCGGAAACCATCTTCTAGGTCTTCCAAGCTACGGCCTCGGGTTTCTGGGACCGTCGTCTTGACAAAGACCAGGCATAGCGCGCTAAACGCAGCGAAGATGATGAAGGTCACAAGGCTTCCGGCCCGATGAATGAGCATGGGGAAGACCTGGGAGATACCGAAGTTCACCGCCCATTGGAAAAAGACTGCGGCTCCCATGGCAATACCGCGTACACGCAGTGGGAAGAGTTCCGCAAGCAGCAGCCAGGTCACTGGCGATACTAGGCATTGCTGGAAACCGATGAAGATGATCATCGCAGCCAGGATTGCCATGCTCCGCGCCCCAGAACTTGGTAGCAGGAAGAGCAGCCCCAGCACCAACATGGATATGGCGGTGCCAGCAAAACCTAAGAGCAGTAGCCAGCGACGGTTGTGCTTGGTGATGAGATAAAGCCCCAATGCAGCACCAATAACACCGATAACACCGATCCCGATATGGGCAGTGATCGAGGCGCTGGCGACGAGTCCAGTATTTTGCAGAATCGTCGGTCCGTAATACTCCACCGTATTCACACCGGTAACTTGCTGGCTGATCGAGATCCCGATACCGATGATGATGATGGTGCGCACCCAACGAACCGAGCTAAATGCCGCCCAGCCCAACGGCTCGCGGCTTTCGGCAGCAAGAGTGCTGCGGTAACGGGCGATCTCGGTATCGACATCGTCGGGACGGATCGTGGACAGTACTGCTCGGGCTTGGTCTTCACGCCCATGGAGAACCAACCAACGCGGGGTCTCGGGTAGAAAACAGCATGCGATGAGTAATCCAACTGCCGGAATGACACCCATCATGAGCATCCAGCGCCAGAGCCCACGAGCATGAATGGTGTGAACCAAGATCGTATTGACGATACCGGCGATGAGCTGTCCAACGACGAACACAAGCGCATTGATATTGACGAGCCTGCCGCGGTCTTCTGCGGTGGCAAGCTCACTGATGTAGATCGGTACTACCGTACTGACGAAGCCGACCGCAGCGCCCAAGATGATCCGGGCTGTCACAAGGAGCGCAGCAGTTGGAGCGAAGGCTGAGCCCAGCGTGCCGAGAATAAAGATGAGCGATGCCAGCAGTAGCACTGCGCGTCGACCAAAACGATCCGCGATACGCCCACCGCAGGTTGCACCGGCAGCCGCACCGAACAGAAGTGAACTGACAACCCATCCTTCCATCGTCGGGCTGAGCTGGAGTTCGTCGGTAATAAAGACGAGGGCGCCAGCTATGACACCGGTGTCATAGCCGAAGAGAAAGCCGCCCAAGGTTGCCAGTAGGGCAAGGCGGGTAAGACGTCGTTGATGTGGAGCTAGAGCAGTTGGGGTGTTCACGATGTACCTTTCCGTGGTTAGCTCCAGCCTAGACCGCTCCCCCGACTGCGTGAACTCGTCTTACCGTTGTAGCAGCGCTACCGGAATCCGGGCATAGGGTTTGGCCAAAATATCGGGGAAGGAGAGCTCTCCCGAAGCAAAGCGGGTAAAGAACCACCAACCAGAACGTGACCGCGCAACCATGGCATAGAACGCCCCGGGAAGTTTTTCAAAGACTCGACGTACAGCAAAGCCTGCCTCAATTTCACGACAGAGCGTTGTGGCAAGTGTCGCGGTGTAGTCGCTGGCTGGATCACTGTTATCAGTTGCGGCAGCAGCGATGATCGTGCTTGCAGCTGCGATTCCTGAGCGAGTAGCAAAGCTCAGCCCCTCACGGGTAAAGGGTTCTAGCAGCCCGGCAGCATCTCCTGCTAGCAAGATCCGCCCTTGTCCAAGCGGAGATTCCGAGCTACGGCAACGCGTCATATGGCCTGAGTCATGAAGGACCTCAGCGTTACTCAACCCCAGATGATCGATGTAGTCGTCGAGGTAACCTTTGAGCGCAACCGCGTCACTTTTGCTCGCGATAACACCGACAGTAAGCGTGTCACCTTTAGGAAAAAGCCAACCATAGGAACCGGAGATGGGACCAAAATCAGCATGGATACACCCCTCCCATAGCTGTTGTTGTTCTTCGGTTACGCGTAATTCACGTTCCAGACCAAGATCGATGGCGTGCAACGTCACACCCATCTGACGAGCGATAACACTTGATGTTCCTGAGGCATCGATGACATAGCGGGACGAAAGTTCTTCCCCGGTGGCGGTGATAACTGTGACAGATTGATCATCATGGCGATAGCTTCGGATGTGCTTCTCCGCATGAAATGTCGCGCCAGCAGCACAGGCTTCATCGAGCAGGAATTGATCAAACTCTGGACGTGCCAACATCGTGAGAATCCGGGTTTCTGAGCGACGAGTTCGATCATGCTTACAGTTGCGTGACAAGACCAAGGAGCAGATATCACCGCGGCTCGGGAATCCTGCTGGAACCTGGGCGCGGGTGACTCCAATCATGCCGCCGCCGCAGGTTTTGTAACGCGGGAATTGTTCTTTATCGACGATCACCACACGCAGCCCCGCTGCTGCAGCGACTCGTGCCGCGCTAGATCCCGCCGGGCCTGCCCCGATCACCACAAGATCGATGTCGGTCATAACGGCCTTTCGTTGAGCGTGCGGGCTACCAGTATCGCGGGCAATCGTGCGTTGTGAAAAATCCGCTCAACGTGGACTTCTTCACGCGACTTATTGAACAGGTGTCAAATTCTTTGCCACAAGCAGCGGTGGCGTACGCGAGCTCTACAACCCCGCCTATGCCGTCCCCAGCGTGCGCGAACTTGCACACGCCAACATCAACACCATATTGAGTGGATTTTCCACTGCACAGAGCAGCCAGATACTCCACGCAATCGCTTAGCTATCGGAGGCTGGCTGGCATTCGTCGAGTTCACTGCACGGCACTCTATTGAGGTTGGCGAACTAGCTTCAGCTGACGTCATTGAGATCTGTATCGCTGCACTCGAAGGCGCATTACACACCGTTTTTACTGAACCCGAATAAAGTTCACACTCACGAAAGAGTTATCACCATGACTATTGCCATTATCGGCGCAAGTGGAAATCTGGGGTCCCGGCTTGCCCTGCAAGCAGCCCAAGCTGGACACCAGGTCACCGCTTATGCTCGCCGTATTGACGCAGTACCGCACCACAGCAATATCACTCCCGTTCACGGTGCTGTTGAAGATACTGCAGCCTTAGCCGATGCGCTTCGCGGCGTAGATACTGGCGTCATTTCCATTACCGGAAAGATCAGCGATGCGTCGTTTATGCAGGATCGGCTACCCGGAATCATTGACGCTGCCACGCAAGCCGAACTTCACCGTCTAGTCCTGGTATCAACCTTTGGAGCTGGCCCTACGTTAGCTAAGGCCTCATGGTTTGCGCGTTGTATCTATAGGACTGCACTGCGAAAGTTTCTTGCCGATAAGGCCAGCGCAGATCGCCTGTTACAGGAATCATCAATTCCGTGGACCATCGTCTATCCCGTCAATCTTGATCCAAAAACATCGGCCCATATCGCACTCGTCAAGACGCTCGACGACGTTGCACAGGTCCCTGGTCTGCCCACATTATCGATGGATGCGGCTGCAACTGCACTGCGCGATATTGCGACAGACCCCACCCGCATCAACCAGCAACTCATTGTGACTACCGCCAAGGGTTGGAAGCCAGCAGTATGAAGATCCATCACCTGAACTGCGGCAGTATGAATCTGCTGGGCACACCACTGATCTGCCATGTGCTGCTCTTAGAACTATCCGACGGCCTTGCACTCGTCGATACCGGGCTTGGTCTCCTCGATGTCGCTAATCCGGCTCGGGCGCTGAGCTTATATCGCCATGTAGTTAAGCCAGCAGCGCGTGAAACTGAGACGGCTTACCGCCAGATTCAGCAGCTAGGCTTTGATGCCCGTGATGTACGACATATCGTCCTTACTCACCTCGACGGGGATCATGCTGGCGGCCTTGCAGATTTTCCACAGGCAACGCTCACACGTGTGCTCTTAGAATGCGAGTATGAGCGCAACGATCGTCGCTATCGACGATGGGATAGTGTGGCCTAAACCCCGCCCGACACCCCGGCGATACGAAAGGTTAGTCAATGAGCAATAACTCGAACTCCGCATTCTCTGCATTCGTGGGTATTTCCGCCGGCCTGGTGATCATGGTGACCGGCATCCTCGCTGCCACAATGGACGGGACAGCACGCTGGATCTCGCTCGCGATCCTCGCCATCGCGGCTGTAGTGGCAGGCTTCGCTCTGTACGCGGCAAAGACAGATCTGCGATAACAGCGATCGAGATGGAGGCCATGGGGGTCTGGCCCCCAGCCCCAGATCAACGCCAATACCACCAGCTGGCCTAGAACAGCAATATGGCTCGAACTCTTACCGAGTTCGAGCCATATCTATTTGTGGAGCTAACGGGATTCGAACCCGTGGCCTCTTCCATGCCATGGAAGCGCGCTACCAACTGCGCCATAGCCCCAGAGCTAGCCGCCTTACGGCGACTCGGTAAACACTAGCAAACCCTTGCCCAAATGCAAAATTGGACGTTGCGTTTAGCTCACCATTGATCGTCGGTGGACTCGCCTCGTTCACTGTGATCGCGCGCAACGTTGTTGTAACTCAGCAACCGCCACGTCGTCAGCCGAGACGGCTGCAGAATCGCCCAGGAACAGTTCCGTGGCCCGGCAAGCAATAACGACTGCTCGTAGCTCAGTCCCAGCAGGCAGGCAATCCCCATCCGCGCGGCAAGCCCATGCGTCCCCACTACAACCGTCGAACCGTCAGGAGCAGATCCCCCAATATCGGCAAGCGCAGCGGCAACCCGCTCCCCTACCTCCATCGCTGTCTCCCCGCTCTCCGAGCGACGCCAGTCGAAACCCTCCACCAACGAGCGCTGATACATCGGATCGATGGGGAATACTTCTTCCGAGGTCAGCCCAACCCATGAGCCGATATGAACCTCACGAAGCCGCTCATCGGTTACCACCTCACGACCTACCAACTCAGCGAGTTGCTGCGCAGTCGTATGAGCCCGCTGCAAGTCCGACGCGACGATCAGATCAGGCTGATAGTCAGCCAACACCCGTGCAGCAGCCTGCGCTTGCGCTAGACCAACAGCATTCAGAGCAATATCTTCTTGCCCTTGGTAGCGTCCTGCCACATTCCAGTCCGTCTGGCCATGACGCCAGACGATGACGTATTTAGCCGTCATAGCTGAGCCTCAGCGGCCTCCGCACCCTGCTCAGTAGGGGGAACGTCCTCCGGTAACGTGATCTCGGGGCAATCCTTCCAGAGGCGCTCCAGCGCGTAAAACTCTCGCTCCTCCTCATGCATGACATGGACCACGATGTCGAGGTAATCAAGCAGAACCCACCGCTTCTCACTATCACCCTCGCGGCGCACCGGCTTATCGCCATGCTTTAAGAAGTTCTCCTCGATGCCATCGACGATAGCGCCCACCTGGCGCTCGTTGGTCGCTGAAATCACAAGGAAGACGTCGGTAATGGCCAGCTTGTCAGAGACGTCGAAGGCAACAAGATTGCCTGCCTTCTTCTCCATCGCTGCCAGCGCTGCGCGAGTGGTGAGTTCCAGGGCCTTAGCTGTCGCGGTCATGCGTCTTCTCCAATGTCTTCAGGGTCAAGGTGCACGTACAAGCCGCGCTTCGTGATGTATTGCACGATCCCATCGGGAACGAGATACCAGATCGGAAAGTCCTTCACGACTCGGCGACGGCAATCCGTCGACGAAATCGCTAGAGCAGGAATTTCAAGAAGGGTTACTTTACCTTGTGGTAGGTGCGAAATATCGCCGCTATCCATCGGTACGCCAGGGCGCGATACCCCAACGAAGTGCGCCAGGTTAAATAGTTCATCGGCGCCACGCCAGGTCAAGATCTTCGACAGCGCATCAGCACCCGTGATGAAGAATAAGTCGACGTCATCGCCGCGCTCTTTTTTCAGATCTTTCAACGTATCGACGGTATAGGTCGGGCCAGGGCGTTCAATATCGACCCGCGACACCGAAAACTGCGGATTTGAGGCTGTCGCGATCACCGTCATGAGGTAGCGGTCCTCCGGCTGCGACACATGTCGATTAGCCTTCTGCCACAACTCCCC